>NZ_JADWOW010000055.1:0-232858 GCF_015767455.1 Brevundimonas sp. BAL450 | reverse complement strand
GGATGCATCTGTGTCCGCTAAGGGGTGACGATCCGAGCGCCGATGCCGTTTCGGCGCTCGGATCGTCACCCCTTAGCGGACACAGATGCATCCAAAAGGAACTTGGCGCAGGATATCGAGATGCCAACTGCTCCGCGAATCGTTCAGCATCCTCAGGACGTAGTTGATCTGCGAGATTGGGCGCTAGAGGACAACCCGTTCGGCCTGCAGGGCAATCAGCCCAAGCGCATATTCATCTGCCCAGATCCACCGCCCCACAATTTTCTCATCGGCGGTCATCGATATCTATTCAAAGAGCCGGCTGGGTGGCGCTCCAAGCAGATATGGAGCGAAGTCATAGCTTATGAGCTTTCGCGCGATTTGTTGATCCCGGTCCCGCCAGCATTCTTGGCTTTGGGGCCGGGGAACGGCGCGCCTGGAGTGTTGATTGAGTTCATGTACGACCATCCGGGTGACGAACCGAGCCGGTATGTCGACGCGATCGAACTTCTTCAGGGTGCCGGATTCCAGACCAACGAGAGGCGAGGCAGCCTACTGGACAACATCAGCTTGTCGCGATCGCTGGCGGTACCGCGAGCTAGGGAGTGGTGGGCTCGGACAATCGCGTTCGACGCTGTTATTGGCAACACTGATCGCCACTCTCGAAACTGGGGCACCCTCGTCACGCTCCGTCCCAACGCTGCGCACTACCGGCTAGCGCCAGCCTTCGATAATGGAACTAGCCTCGGGTACGGGATCACTGAAGCTAAACTGCTGTCGAAAACGCAACCGGAAGAGATTGCGAAGCTGGTCGCTGGGGGATGCCATCACTATGGATGGCTTGCGGGCGATAGGGCCACCGCACAGCATGCAGCCCTCTGCGCGGAAATGAAGCGGCGCGTCAGAGGCGGCATCGGTGATGCGATGGACGCAGCGCAAGATTTGTCGGATCATCGAATCGAGGCAATCGCGCAGTGGTGTACGACGTTCCCGTTTCCAGATCCCTTTTCGGACGCGCGAGCGGACTTCGTGATTGCGCAACTGAAAGCGAGGCGGACCGCTTTGCAGGCGGCGTTGAGGAATGTGCCGTGAAAGTTTGGTTCCAAAATCCAGCAGAGCCAACCCAGCTCGTTCTTGCGTGGCAAGCACCTGATGGAGTCGAAGATCGTCGACGGTGGCAAGTCGGCCAAGTTGAGCGCGGTGCCGACGGAGTCCAGTTTCGTTATTTTCAGGGGCCTGAATTCGAAGCCGCGAACGCTGGGCGATCCGTAGAAGATATGCGCCGTCAAGGCTTTGTATCGTTTCCTGCGTTCGAGTACGCGCCGGGTAAGGTCTTCACAGACAGGGTTATGGAGACTTTCGAACGAAGGCTCCCCCCACAGTCGCGATCGGACTTTGCGAGATACCTCGAATATTTCTCCATCTGCCCCAGTGAAGCACCGTCTGGGCTTACCCTATTTGCGCTGACTGAGGCTCGCCTTCCAAGCGACGGCTTCTCGTTAGTCGACCCGCTAGACCCGGACCTAACCGCTGGCGAAGTGCCGTTTGAAATCGCAGGCTTCCGACACGAGGCGAAGACCGTCGTTCCTAAGGTTGGACAGGCGCTGCGTTTAGTCCCCGAGCCAACTAACGAGCACGATGAAAACGCCATCCAAGTGTTCCTTGGAAAAGATCGGATAGGCTACGTGAACCGCATTCAAGCTCCCGTAGTTGGAGAGTGGCTGACTACGCGCGACCTGGAGTGTGTCGTCTTGCGATTTAATGGTCGCCCAAACGCGCCGCGCGCTTACGCCCTCCTCCGATTGGCGCCGCGCTTGAGTACGCTTGCAGCCTAATCGCGGCCAACGCAGCCCGCCTTGCCGCTCATCCGGTATTTGGGCATGCCACCGCCTCCCATCACTGCCCAACTAAGCGTAACGTGTCCCCGACTCTCCCCCCCTTTGTATGGATGCGTGCGTGACCAGAGTTCTGATTTCCGGGTTGGTGCTGCTGTCCCTTTCCCTCTCCGCCTGTGAGCGGCAGGGGCGGGTGGATGAGGCGGAGGCGGCGGTTCCCATCGCCCTGGCGCGGGCCGAGCCGGTGGTGGTGGATCAGCTGCCGCAGCTGTCGGCGCGGATCGACGGGCTGCAGGTGACGGGCGGGTTCAGCGGGGCGGTGCTGGTGGCGCGGGGCGACGAGGTGCTGTTCCGCAAGGTTTACGGGACGGCCAGCCATGAGCGGGACGAGGCCATGGCGCTGGACACGAAATTCCGCATCGCCTCGGTGTCGAAACAGTTCACGGCGGCGGCGATCCTGCGGCTGCAGGACCAAGGGGTGCTGAGCGTGGACGATCCGGTGTGCCGGTGGATCCAGCCGTGCCCGGAGGCCTGGGCGCCGGTGCGCATCCACCATCTGCTGAGCCACACCTCGGGCATTCCGGACCTGATGCAGCGGCCGGGCTGGGGCGAGATGCGCACGACGCACCAGACGCCCGCGCAGCTGACGGCGGCGTCGGCGGAGTTTGGCCTCAGCTTCGAGCCGGGCAGCCGCATCCGCTATTCCAACGCGGGCTACAACCTGGCCGGGGCGATCATCGAGGCGGCGACGGGGCAGGATTATCACGCGTACCTGCGCACGGAATTCTTTGAGCCGCTGGGCATGGACGACACCGGGTTCGATGACGGCTCGGTGGAGACGGCCATGGGCTATGCGTGGCTGGCGGGCGGGCGGACGCCGCAGCCGGAGTCCAATGCGTCGATCGTCTATGCGGCGGGCGGGCTGTATTCGACGGCGGACGACCTGCTGGCCTGGAACCGGGCGCTGCACGGGGGGCGGCTGTTGTCGGCGGAGAGCTATCGGGTGATGACCAGCCCGCACAATCCGCCGGGGGATGAAGGCCCGCCGGGACGGCCGCCGCGGGGCTGGGGATACGGGCTGTTCATGGCCGACCTGGGCGCGCGCATGGAGCCGGGGTTCCTGGCCGGGCAAATCTATCACACCGGCAGCTGGGCCGGGTTCCGGGCGCTGACCACCTATCATCCGGCGCAGGATGTGACGGTGGTGGCGCTGTCGAACTATTACCACCAGAGGGATGCGCTGTTCGTGATCACCCAGCAGGCCATCGCCGAGGTGATCGGGGCGCCGCTGCCGGACCGGATCGCGCCGAACTGAGCCTTCGTGCACCAACACCGCTCATCCCCGCGAACGCGGGGACCCAGTCCTGTCCAGCTTGACGCCGGCGCTTCAGGACCGGCGAGCGGTGCGTGATCCTGATCCGCTGCAACACCCAAAGCACTGGGTCCCCGCGTTCGCGGGGATGAGCGGAGATCGGGGGAACGGTCGGGACCGGGCGGGGTTGGTGTGGGGACCCTGAAAGGAGATCCCATGCGCGCCCTGATCCTGAACTGCACCCTGAAGGCCTCGCCGAAGTCGTCCAGCACGGAGGCCTTTGCGAAGGTTCTGGAAGGCCAGCTGAAGGCCGAGGGCTGCGGGGTGGAGATGCTGCGGCTGGTGGATATGAACATCATGCCGGGGGTGACCTCGGACGAGGGCGAGGGCGACGATTGGCCCCGGGTGCACGACCGGATCATGGCGGCGGACATCGTGGTCATGGCCACGCCCACCTGGATGGGGCAGGCGTCCAGCGTGTGCCAGCGGGCGCTGGAGCGCATGGACGGGATGCTGTCGGAGAGCGACGACACGGGCTGGCCCGCCGCCTTCGGCAAGGTGGGCGGGGTGATCATCACCGGCAATGAGGACGGGGCGCACCACATCGTGGGGACGACGTGTCAGGCCCTGATCGACATCGGCTTCACCATTCCGGGGCACAGCTGGGCCTACTGGCACCTGGGGCCGGGACCGGGGCCGGACTATACGGAGACCGACGAGGGGCACGACTACGCCGACCGGGTGGCGCGCAACGCCGCGCGCAATCTGGCGGGGCTGGCGAAGGTGCTGAAACCCGAGACCTATCCGGTTCCCGAAAGCGGGGAATGAGGGCACAAGGGGCGGTCTGTTTCGCGAAGGAGCCGCCATGCGCAGCCTGATCATCCCCGCCGCCGTTCTGATGATCGCCGGGCCTGTCGGGGCGCAGACGCCGGAGGATGAGGTCGGGGCGGTGCTGGACCGGCTGCACGGGGCGGCCAGCGCGGCGGACGGGGCGGCCTATTTCGACCTGTACACGCCGGATGCGCGGTTCATCGGCACGGATGCGGAAGAGCGGTGGAGCCTTGAGGAATTCCGGGCCTATGCGGAGCCGCACTTCTCGGCGGGGCGGGGCTGGACCTATGAGGCGACGGCGCGGACGGTGACGATCGCGGACATCGACTGCCGCTGCGTGGCCTGGTTCGACGAGGTGCTGGCGCATGCGTCCTATGGCGTGCTGCGGGGGTCGGGGGCGCTGCGGCTGACGGACGACGGCTGGAAGGTCGAGCAGTATGTGCTGAGCTTCGCCGTGCCCAATGACGACGCCGAGGCGGTGGTCGGGGTGATCCGGGGCGGGGCGGAGTAGGGGAGCGCACGCCCTGGGCGATGCCTGGGGTGTCCCATGTCACGCCGACAGCCAGACCGCCGCGGCGGTGTAGAGGGCGATGCCCACGGTGAGGTTGAACGGGAAGGTGATCGCCAGGGATGCGGTCACGAACACGCCGGGGTCGGCCTTGGGGGCCGCAAGCCGCATGGCCGCAGGCACCGCGATGTAGGACGCCGAACCGGCGAGTATGGTGAGGAGCGCGGCGTTGCCGGCGGTCAGCCCGGCCAGCTGCGCCGCCCCCAGCGCCACGGCGGCGGACAGCAGGGGGAAACCCAGGGCGAAGGCGACGACGCCCGGCGACAGCTTGCGGCCGCCCTCCATCAGACGGCGGGCGGCGATCAGGCCGATGTCGAGCAGGAAGATGCACAGGGCGCCCTGGAACAGGGGCCCGACGAAGACGTCCAGGCGCGCCATGCCGGGCTCGCCCGAGATCAGGCCGACGAGGAAGCTGCCCAGCAGCATCACGGTGGCCGCGCCGACGAACACCTCTCTCAGGATGGTCCGGCGACGCCCCGGCTCGCCGCGGGCGGCGCCGTTCAGGAGGATCAGGGCGGTGAGGATGGCCGGGGTCTCCATGAGGGCCAGCACCGCCGCCATGTAGCCGCCGTAGGGCAGGCCGAGCGTCTCCAGATGCTGCTGCCCCGCCGCGAAGGTGACCACCGACACCGAGCCATAGGTGGCCGCCAGGGCGCAGAGGGTGGGACGATCCAGCCTGGTGGTCCGCTTCAGGATGATGAAGGCGAGCAGCGGCATCAGGGCGCTGAGGCCGATGCCGACGGCGGCGGCGGCCAGAAAGTCCCCGTTCAGGCCGGCGAGGCGCGCCTCCACGCCGCCTTTGAAGCCGATGCACAGCATCAGATAGAGCGACAGCGCCTTGGCGACCGGCTCGGGGATGGCCAGGTCCGAGCGCGCGAAGGCGGCCGCCGCGCCGATGAAGAAGAACAGGATCGCCGGGGAGGTGAGAAGCGCGAGGCTGGTGGAGAGGTCGGGCATGAAACCGGTTCCGTTGAGGGTGCGCCCGAGTGGCCTCGACCGCACCCGCGATCCAGTTTATTGATGTGATAAAGGTCATAAGGGATGTAAATGAGATGGCGGAGCGCGTGGTCAATCTGGACGTCGACCTGCTACGCGCTTTCGTGACTGTGGTTGAGACCGGCAGCTTTACGCGCGCCGCCGCCCTGCTCGGCCGCACCCAGCCGGCGGTCAGCCTGCAGATCCGCCGGCTTGAGGATCAGCTGCGGTCGCCGCTTCTGGATCGGAAAGGCAAGGGCGTCGGGCTGACCACGGAGGGGGCCGCCTTGCTCCCGCAGGCCCGCAGATTGCTGCGGCTCAATGACGAGATCGTATCGACCCTGGGCGACGGCGACCTCGAGGGAGAGGTCCGGTTCGGCGCGCCCGAGGACATCGCCACCATGCACCTGCCCGGGATTCTCGGCGCGTTCGCCCGCAGCCATCCGCGCATCAAGCTTTCGGTGACCTGCGATTACACCGCAAACCTGCTGGACCAGATGTCACGCGGCATGCTCGATCTGGCGTTGATAAAGCGTGAGCCCGTGGGGCCTGAGCTGGGCGTGCGGGTCTGGAGGGAGCCCCTGGTCTGGGTGGCCCTGGACGCCTCGATCGTCGAGGCCTCGCCTCTGCCGCTGATCATCGCGCCGGCCCCGGACATCTACCGCAAGCGGGCCTTGAGCGCCCTGGCCGGGGCGGGCGTCGCCTTCCGCGCTTCCTTCACCTCGCCGAGCCTCGCCGGTCAGATGGCGGCCCTGCGCGCCGGCCTCGGCGTCGGCGTGCTCCCCGCCGCCATGGCGCCGCGCGATCTGACTGTGCTGGGGAGCCCTCTTCCCGCCCTGACGGACAGCGAGATCGCCCTGGTGTCGGCCCGGGGCGCGGCCGGGCCCGCCGCCCTTCTCGCCCAGGAAGTCCTGCGCTCGCTGGAGCGAGGCCCGGGGAGCGCATGACGGCGGCTTATGGGTCGCATCATGGCTTCTGATTGGAAAATCCAGCGCGTTGCAGACACTGTGTCAGAGCGGCCCGGGCCCCTCTGACGATCACAGCGATCGTGATGTCGGACCGCATCGGGTGAGCTCGATGAAGGGTCCGGCGGTTCCTGCCCATCGAACACGACGGCTTCGGCTTCGAGCGCTCCCAATCAGAGAAGGAGAGGCTCAATGTCTACAGTGTTGGCGCGCCGGCTGCAGGGATTTCACACCTTGCTGGAGATGGCGCTGCGAGACGAACGGTCGCGCCCCAGCCCCGACGACCGCACCGTCGCGCGCATCAAGAAGAAGAAGCTGGCCGTCAAGGACCAGCTTGCCGTCTTTGACGCGCATCCGACGTCGTCTGCGTCGCGCTGACGCCCGAAGGGTCGGCGGGTCGCACCCGCCCGCCGACCCGATGGGTCCGCCCCACCGACTGTGATCGCAGCACAAGCGGCGATCCGAAGAGAGGCCCCATGCATAGAGTCAGCAGACCTCGACGGGTTCGCCTGACGGCGCCCCACAATGATCTCGGGATCCCCGTGACAGATGCAATCCCCGTGCGCAGTGCGCCCGGTCCGCAAACCGGCGAAAATCCGCTCCGTAGACGGGGGACCTGGTCATGAGGGTCGCCCCCGCAGCCCGCGTCAACGCCCAGGCCCTGGCGGTTCATCTGGCGCAGATGACCTCTCGGGTCGCCGGGCACCAGAGCTCGCCCACGTCGCGGCCTGTCGAGGCCCCCGCCGCCATCGTTGACGACACCGCCGCGCGCCGCCCGAGCCGGCACACCTTCGACATCCGTGTCTGAACACAGCATCCCGCAGAGCGCGCCATGACCCAGGACCCGAGCGACCCCCTGATGGCGGGCTACCGGCGCTTTCGCGCCACGGTGTGGCCGACACAGGCCCACCGATACGCCCGGCTCGGCCGACGGCGTCAGCAGCCGGCTACGGCTGTCATTGCTTGCTCCGACGCCCGGATCGATCCGCAGACCATCTTCGACGCCGGGCCCGGCGAGCTTTTCGTCATCCGCAATGTGGCCGGACTGGTTCCGGAATACACCCCTGACGGCGGCTGTCACGGCACAAGCGCGGCGCTTGAGTACGCCGTGAAGATTCTGAAGGTCAGACGCATCGTCCTGCTGGGGCATGCCCACTGCGACGGCATTCACGCCATGATCCACGGACCGGTGCGAAACGCCCCCGACTTTCTCGCTCCATGGGTGGACATCGCCGAGCCCGTGATGTGGCCCATGCCGGAGCAAGGCGCCGGACAGTCGTTCGAGGCGGCCATCGAGATCGCCGTGCTCCGTCAGTCGCTGGCCAATCTGAGAACCTTCCCCTGGATCCGCGACGCCGAAAAATCCGGTCGATTGTCGCTGGCGGCCTGGAAGTTCAATATCGCCGACGGTCAACTGACGACGGTCTAGGCAGATTCATTGCCGGTCATAATCGCCCGGATAAGCATAACTCATTGGCCCGCAGCGAGGGCGACACCCAATGTCAGTGCGCGGCCCGGGCCCCTCTGACGATCATGGTGATCGTGATGTCGGACCGCATCGGGGTGTGCTCGATGCCGGGGTCCTTTCCATCCAGAATTCCCCGGTCACGGCAGAGAGCGCATCCTTTCGGAGGAGAGGCGCAATGGCGACCGGGTCGACTCGCCGGGTCAGGCGATACAGCGTTGTCATGGCCCTGGGCCTGATGACCGCATTCACATTTCTGGCGAGACGGCTGCGATCGGTCCATTCCTGGACGCGCCCCCCTCGCTGATCCTCCACCTCCCGATCGCTCCAGCAGCCCGGCTGCCTGGCCATCAGGTCACAGCCGCGTCCCGCCCCACAGGAATTTCAGTCGATGACCCCCATAATGCGCTCCATTGTGGCCGCGATGATTGCACCGTCAGGTTTCGTTCTGGCCGCGTGCGAGCCGATCGACACGTCGGCCTTGCGCGACATTGAAGCGGCGGCGGAAGGTGTGCGGGCCTCGGCGGAAGACCTGAATTCCCGCGCTTCCGAAATACAGGCCGCGATGGACGATCCTGTGGGCGCACTGCGCACGGCGACACTGGGAGCGACCTTCACAAGGACGCCGACCGCAGAGGCGAACCTGTTCGTGCTGACCGACCTGCAGACCGGTTGCCAATGGCTCGCCACCTACGGCGAAGGCGACGAGGCCGTGAGCCTTGCGCCGCGCACGGAACCGGATGGACAGGGCGCCCGGCAACGCTGCATATCCATCGAGACGGCAGGCCTCGCGGCTGGAGAAGGGTTGCAATGACGCCGCTGCGACGACAGTATCGAAGCGCCCACCCGAGGGTTCCAGACCGCCAGGAACAGTCAAGCTGTCAGACCTGGGCGCCGGTTTCATCAGCAACGTTCAGATAAGCCGTGCCTGTCGACATTCTTTTCCTGTTGCTTGGCCTCGTCCTGCTCATCGCGGGCGGGGATCTCCTGGTCCGCGGCGCCGTCCGGATCGCCGAAAGACTGCGCCTGTCGCCGATGTTGATCGGCCTGACAGTTGTGGGCATGGGCACATCCACACCGGAGCTGGCCGCAAGCCTTCAAGCCAGCCTGGCCGGATCCCCGGGCATTGCGCTCGGCAATATCGTCGGCTCCAACATCGCCAACACCCTGCTCATCCTCGGGGTGGCGGCCCTGATCGCGCCCATCGCGGTAAACGCCCGCACCCTCTGGCGCGACGGCGGTCTCGGCATCCTCGCCGCCCTGGCGCTGCTGGCTGCGGGCGCGACAGTGGGGCTGTCGCGCGGGGCGGGCCTCGGGTTTCTGGCCATCATGGTCGGGTACATCTACTACGCCTATCGGCAGGAGCGCGTGGGCGCGCCTCACAGCGCCGCCTACGATCGCGAGGTGGCCATGGAGGAGATCGACCCGGCCCTGGTTCCGCACGATCGGCCAGAGGGTCGGCTGCCGGTCGCACTTCTGCTCTTTGCCGTCGGTCTGGCCCTGATCGTCGGAGGCGGCAGCCTTCTGGTGAACGCCGCCGTCGGCATCGCCGGACAGCTGGGGGTCAGCGACACCGTCATCGGCCTCACCGTCGTGGCGGTCGGCACGTCCCTGCCGGAACTGGTCACCTCCGCGGCGGCGGCCTGGCGCAGGCAGGGAGACATCGCCCTGGGCAATGTGCTGGGGTCGAACATCTACAATATCCTGTTCATCGGCGGCTTGACCGGGGCCATCGCCCCGACCGGCGTTCCGGCCAGCATCATGGCCTTCGACCTCTGGGTGCTGCTGGCCGTGTCGGTTGTCGTGATGCTGTTCGCCTTCTCCGGCGGTCGTCTGAGCAGGAAGGAGGGCTTCGTCCTCGTCGCGGCCTATGTCGCCTACGCCGCCTACACCGCCGGACTGATTTGAAAATCCGGGGCCGAGGCCGGAATCCAGCTCGCACTCCCTCCGCCCGATCCCCTTGCTTTTCCGGGGCCAGCACCCTAAATGCCCCCGCACTTCGCACGTGGGCGTGGCGCGTTCCGGGGAGACATCCCGGTTTGCTCCGTTCCGAGGACCATCCGGTCTTTAACCGTCCACGCAAGGTTCGATCGGAAAAAGGACAAAACGATCATGGCTCTGCCTGACTTCTCCATGCGCACCCTGCTTGAAGCCGGCGCGCACTTCGGCCACCAGACGCACCGGTGGAACCCGAAGATGGAACGCTACATCTTCGGCTCGCGCTCCAACATCCACATCATCGATCTGTCGCAGTCCATGCCGCTGATGCACCAGGCCCTGCTGGCCGTGCGCGACGTGGCGGCCAAGGGCGGCCGCGTGCTGTTCGTGGGCACCAAGCGTCAGGCGTCGGATCCGGTGGCCCAGGCCGCCAAGCGCTGCGCGCAATACTACATGAACAACCGCTGGCTGGGCGGCACCCTGACCAACTGGCGCACCGTGTCGGGCTCCATCGCCCGCCTGCGCGAGCTGGACGGCATTCTTGAAGGCGGCGGCGAAGGCCGCAACAAGAAGGAGCTGCTGACCCTGCAGCGCGAGCGCGACAAGCTGGAGCTGTCCCTGGGCGGCATCAAGGACATGGGCGGCGTGCCGGACATCATGTTCGTGATCGACACCAACAAGGAAGCGATCGCGATCCTGGAAGCCCGCAAGCTGAACATCCCGATCATCGCGATCCTGGACACCAACTGCGATCCCGACGGCATCACCTATCCGATCCCGGGCAATGACGACGCCGCCCGCGCCATCCAGACCTACTGCGACCTGATCGCGGACGCGGTGCTGGACGGCCTGGCCACCGGCGCCGCCGCCTCGGGCGTCGACCTGGGCGCGATGGAGAACCCGGTGGAGCCCGCCCTGGCCAAGAAGGCCCCCGCCGCCAAGGAAGAGGCCGCCCCGGCCGGAACCGAAGGCGTCGCCGCCGAGATGGAAGCCAAGGCTGAAGAGCCCAAGGCCGAACCCAAGGCCGAAGAAGCCAAGGCTGAGGAGCCCAAGGCTGAAGAGGCTCCGGCCGTGGCCGATGAGGCCGCCAAGGCGGCGACTTCGGACGCCAACGACGCCGTCGAGACCGAGAAAGCCTCGGTCTGAGCCTCATGACTCCGCTCATCCCCGCGAAAGCGGGGACCCAGCGCTTTGGGTGTCGCAGCGGAGCGTGAAGAGCACCCGCCCCAGTCCTGAAACACCGGCGTCACGCTGGACAGGACTGGGTCCCCGCTTTCGCGGGGATGAGCGGAAAAGATGACCCATCGACGCCTGATGCGGCGGTGGAACGAGAAACTGACATACGGTCGGGGTAACGCCCGGCCGTTCCCGCATACGAAATTCAGGAGAGAGACCATGGCCGAGATCACTGCCGCCCTCGTGAAGGAGCTTCGCGAAAAGTCCGGCGCGGGCATGATGGATTGCAAGAAGGCGCTGGTTGAGAACAACGGCGACGTGGAAGCCGCCATGGACTGGCTGCGCACCAAGGGCCTGTCCAAGGCCGCCAAGAAGTCCGACCGCGTCGCGGCCGAGGGCCTGGTGGCCGTCGCCAGCCGTGAAGACGGCAAGGGCGAGACCGCCGCGGTCATCGAGTTCAACGCCGAGACCGACTTCGTGGCCCGCAACGAGCTGTTCCAGAACGCCGCCAAGGGCTTCGCCGAAGCCGCGCTGGACGCCGAGGGCGTCGAGGGCGTCAACGCCGCGACCCTGTCCGGCGGCAAGACCGTGCAGGACGAGGTGACCAACCTGATCGCCACCATCGGCGAGAACATGCAAGTGCGCCGCGTGGCCCGTCACACGGTCTCCGAAGGCGTGGTCGCGTCCTATGTGCACAACGCCGTGGCCCCCTCGCTGGGCCGCATCGGCGTGCTGGTGGCGCTGGAAGGCGCCGCGGACAAGGCCGCCCTGCGCGACCTGGGCCGCAAGATCGGCATGCACATCGCCGCCACCGCGCCCCTGTCGCTGAACACCGACGACCTGGACCCGGCGGCCATCGAGCGCGAGCGCGCGGTGCTGACCGAGAAGGCCAGGGAAGACGGCCGTCCGGACAACATGATCGCAAAGATCGTGGAAGGCCAGATCGCCAAGTTCCAGAAGGAAGTGGTGCTGTCCAAGCAGCCCTTCGTCATGAACCCGGACCAGACCATCGAGCAGCTGGTGGCGGACTCGGGCAAGGCGTTCGGCGCCGAGCTGAAGCTGGTGGGCTTCACCCGCATGGCCCTGGGCGAAGGCGTCGAGAAGGCGGCCGAGCCCGACTTCGCCGCCGAAGTCGCGAGCATGACGGGCGGCTGAGTGTGTCGGGGGTCGGGGCGTCCGCGCCCTGCACCCCAACCCTGACCCAACTAAAAGGGGCGCGTCGGCTTTAAGGTCGGCGCGCCCTTCGTCTAGTATGCGCCCGCCGATTCCGGCGCCCCGACCCGAGAGAGCATCGCCATGAGCCCGACCCGCGCCGATCCGAAATACAAGCGCGTGCTGGTCAAGGTGTCGGGCGAGGTGCTGATGGGGGACAAGGGCTACGGTCTGGACATCAAGACCGTGGACGCCATCGCCGCCGAGATCGCCGAGGTGGCGCGGACCGGGGTGCAGCTGTGCCTGGTGATCGGCGGCGGCAACATCTTCCGCGGCCTGTCGGGCGCGGCCAGCGGCATGGAGCGCGCCAGCGCCGACTACATGGGCATGCTGGCCACGGTGATGAACGCCCTGGCCATGCAGAACGCCCTCGAGCGGCTGGACGTGGACACCCGCGTGCAGTCGGCGATCCAGATGGACACCATCTGCGAACCCTATATCCGCCGCCGGGCCCTGCGCCATCTGGAGAAGGGGCGGGTGGTGATCTTCGCCGCGGGGGTGGGCGCGCCGTTCTTCACCACGGACTCGGGGGCCGCCCTGCGCGCCGCCGAGATGGGCTGTGACGCCCTGCTGAAGGGCACCAGCGTGGACGGGGTCTATACGGCCGATCCCAAGAAGGATTCTTCGGCCACGCGCTATGACACCCTGACCTATCACGACGTGCTGGCCAGGGACCTGCGGGTCATGGACGCCTCGGCCATCGCCCTGATGCGCGACAACGGCATCCCCATCGTGGTCTTCTCGATCCGCGAACACGGCGCCCTGAAGGCTGTGCTCGAGGGCAGGGGAGTCTATACGGTCATCAGCGACAACCCGGCGAACGGGGCCTGAGGTCAAAGGAAACACGGACAAGAGCATGAGCAAACCCGATCTCGCATCCTATCGAAACCGCATGGACAAGGCGGTCGCCGCCCTGAAGGAAGAGTTCAGCGGCCTGCGCACCGGCCGGGCCAACTCCGGCCTGCTGGATCCGGTGCAGGTGGAGGCCTACGGCTCGGTGTCGCCGCTGAACGCGGTGGCGGCCATCAGCGTGCCGGAACCGCGCATGATCACGGTCAATGTCTGGGACAAGGGCATGGTGGTCTCGGTCGAGAAGGCCATCCGCGCCGCCGGCCTGGGCCTGAACCCCATCGTCGACGGCCAGACCCTGCGCATCCCGATCCCGCCCCTGACCGAGGAGCGGCGCAAGGACCTGGTCAAGCTGGCGGGCAAGTACGCCGAGCAGCAGAAGATCGCCGTGCGCAACGTGCGCCGCGACGCCAACGACGACCTGAAGAAGGCCGAGAAGGCGGGCGACGTCAGCCAGGACGAGCAGAAGAAGATGGAGGCCGAGGTCCAGAAGGACACGGACGCCGCCATCAAGCGCATCGACGAGACGCTGAAGACCAAGGAAGCGGAGATCATGCAGGTCTGAGGCGGTTTGACCGCCCGGCCCGGCACACAGGGAATGGCTGACGACATGCGCGCGATGGATGCGCCCACCGACGGCCCTTCCGATCCGGGGCCCCGGCACGTGGCGATCATCATGGACGGCAACGGCCGCTGGGCCGCCGCCAGGGGACTGCCGCGCGCGGCTGGCCACAAGGAAGGCGTGGCCGCCCTGAAGCGCACCGTGCGCGGCTGCGCCGGGCTGGGCGTGCGCTGCCTGACCGTGTTCGGGTTCTCGACCGAGAACTGGCGCCGTCCGGCCGACGAGGTCTCGGACCTGATGGGGCTGGTGCGGTCCTATGTGGCCAGCGACCTGACGGGGCTGGCGAAGGAGGGCGTGCGCATCCGGGTGCTGGGCCGCCGGGAGGGCCTGCCGCCCGACATCGCCGCCATCGTCCGGAAGGCCGAGCGGGACACCGCGCACAATGACCGCTTCCTGCTGCAGGTGGCGTTCAACTACGGCGGCCAGGCCGACATCGTGGACGCGGCGCGGCGGCATGCCGAGCGGGTGCTGGCGGGCGAGGCTCCGGTGGACATCAGCGAGGCGGATTTCGGGGAGCTGCTGTCGACCGCCGGGGCACCGCCGCTGGATCTGATCGTGCGGACCTCGGGCGAGGTGCGGCTGTCGAACTTCCTGCTGTGGGAGGCGGCCTACGCCGAACTGGTTTTTCAGGACATCCTGTGGCCCGACTATGGGCCTGAGGCGTTGAAGGCGGCGATTGACGAGTATCAGGCGCGGGAGCGCCGCTTCGGCGGACGTCCCGCCCAGACGGCGATTACCGCCCAGACGGCGAAGGCGAACTGATGGCGTTTCGGGCGAAAGACATCGGATTGCGGGCGGCCTCGGCCCTGGTGCTGGCGCCCGCCGCCATTCTGGCCACCTGGGGCGGGGGCTGGTGGTTCGCCGCCCTGATCGCCGCCGCCTGCGTCCTGCTGGCCCGCGAGTGGGCCCTGATGAGCGCGCGCGGCGCGCAGCGGCTGGTGTGGGGCGCGGTGGCCGCCGCCCTGGTGGCGGTGGTGCTGATCGCCCATGTGGGCCATGTGCCGGCGGCCCTGATCACCCTGGTGTTCGGCGCGGGACTGGCGGGCGCGTTCGCGCGGCGGCTGGGCCAGCAGGGGCTGGATGCCGCTTACGGGGTTCTGTACCTGGGCTGGCCCGCGATCCTGTTCATCTGGCTGAGGGGACAGCCCGAGGGGCTGGGCTGGACCGTGCTGCTGTTCATGACGGCCTGGTCGGCGGACGTGCTGGCCTATCTGGTCGGCACCCTGCTGAAGGGGCCGCGGCTGTGGCCCCGGTTTTCACCCAACAAGACCTGGTCCGGCTTCATCGGCGGCCTGATCGGCGGCCTGGCCGCGGGCGCGCTGGTGACGGCGTCACCGTGGCCGGATCTGGGGACGCTGAGCGTGGCCTGGGGCGCGGTGCTGGGTCTGGCGGGCGCCATCGCCACCATGGCGGGCGACCTGTGGGAGTCGGCGTTGAAGCGGCGTTACGGCGTCAAGGACGCGGGCGACCTGATCCCCGGCCACGGCGGCCTGATGGACCGGGTCGACGGACTGATGTTCGCGGTGGTGGTGATCGCCGCGGGATTTGTCCTGCTGCAATGGATAGGCGTGGCCTGATGATCCGTCGCCGCGTGACCATCCTGGGCGCCACCGGATCGGTGGGGCGTTCGACCCTGGACCTGATGGATCAGGCCGAGCAGGCGGGCAGCGGCGCGTTCGAGGTGGAGGTCCTGACCGGGGCGGGCAACATCGCCCTGCTGGCGGAACAGGCGCGACGCTGGCGGCCCCGGCTGGTGGTGACGGCCGAGGCGGAGCGGCTGGATGACCTGAAAGCGGCCGTGGCCGGGCTGGATGTGGCCGTGACGGCCGGGCCCGAGGCGGTGGTGGAGGCGGCGACGCGGCCCGTGGACTGGGTCATGGCGGCCATCGTGGGCGCGGCCGGGCTGCGCTCCGCCTGGGCGGCGGCGGGGACCGGGGCGACCCTGGCCCTGGCCAACAAGGAGAGCCTGGTCAGCTGCGGACCGGCCCTGATGTCGCGGGTGCGACAGGCGGGCGGGCGGCTGATCCCCGTGGATTCCGAGCATTCGGCCATTTTTCAGGTGTTTCCCGCCGATGCGCCCGAGCGGGTGGCGCGGGTGGTGCTGACGGCCTCGGGCGGGCCGTTCCGGTCGCTGTCCCGCGCGGAGATGGCGCGGGTGACGCCGGAACAGGCCGTGGCCCATCCCAACTGGAGCATGGGGGCCAAGATCTCGGTGGACAGCGCCACCATGGCCAACAAGGGCCTGGAGATGATCGAGGCGGCCTATCTGTTCGGGCTGGAGGCGGGGCGCATCGACGTGGTGGTGCATCCGGAATCCATCATCCACAGCCTGGTGGAGATGATCGACGGCTCGACCCTGGCGCAGATGGGGCCGCCGGACATGAAGACGCCCATCGCCTGCGCCCTGGCCTGGCCGGACCGAATCGCCTGGCCCGCGCCGCGGCTGGATCTGGCGGCGCTGGGGGCGCTGACCTTCGAGGCGCCCGATGAGACGCGGTTTCCGGCCCTGGCGCTGGCGCGGCAGGCGCTGGAGGCGGGCGGGGCGGCGCCGGCGGTGTTCAACGCCGCAAACGAGGTGGGCGCGCGCGCTTTCCTTGACCGCAAGCTGGGCTTTCTCAATATTGCCGCAGTCGTGGCCGAAACCATGGAGCGACTGGCGCGAGCCGACGAGGCCGCCGACGCTCCGGATGCATGCGATGCCGCTCTGCGCATCGACGCCCTGGCGCGACGGACGGCCCAGCGGATCGTGGCCGATCACGCCCAGGCGGCGTGACCAAGTGTGCGTAAAGAGGGGGAGTCGTCGAATCCCTCGACGGCTTTAGGGAGACGCTTCGCTTCATGTTGGATTTCATCGGCCAGGCGCTGATCTATGTCGTGCCGTTCCTGCTGGTGCTGACGCTGGTGGTGACCATCCACGAGCTGGGGCACTTCTGGGTGGCGCGGGCCTTCGGCGTGAAGGTGGACCGGTTCTCCATCGGCTTCGGCAAGGGCGTGCTCAGCCGCACCGACAAGCACGGCATCGAGTGGCGGCTGGGCTGGATCCCCCTGGGCGGCTATGTGAAATTCTCGGGCGATATAGATGCGTCCAGCGTGCCGGACGCGCGGGGGCTGGACGCCATGCGCGACGAGATCACGGCGACCCGCGGGGCCGGGGCCGAGAAAGACTACTTCCATTTCAAGCCGGTGTGGCAGCGGGCCCTGATCGTGGCGGCGGGTCCGTTCGCCAATTTCGTGCTGGCCATCACCATCTTCGCGTTTCTGTTCAGTCTGATCGGCGTGGAGGTGCGGCCGCCCCGCATCGCGGGCGTGGCGCCGGAGAGCGCGGCCGAGGCGGCGGGCTTCCAGACCGGCGACCTGATCCTGCGCATCAACGGCCGGGCGGTGGAGGATGACGCCACGGTGCGCCGCATGGTGGCGCTGAGCGCCGACGATTCGATGGATTTCGTGGTGCTGCGCGGCGAGACCGAGGTGGCGCTGACGGCCACGCCAGAGCGAATCGAGCGGTCGGACCCCATCGCCGGTCCGGTGCGGATGGGCGTTCTGGGCGTCGAACTGCAGCCCCTGGCCGGCGAACGGCGTCATGTGCGCTATCCGCCCCACGAGGCCGTCTGGCAGGGGGTCAAGGAGACGGGTTCCGTGCTCGAGACGACCGTGACCTATCTGGGGCGCATCATCACGGGGCGGGAATCAGGGGACCAGCTCAGCGGGCCCCTGGGCATCGCCAAGGCCTCGGGCGCCCTGACCAACGCCGCGGCCGACGTCGAGGCGTCCGCCGGAATTCGCCTTGCGAACGTATCCCTGACCCTAATCAGCTTCGCCGCCATACTTTCGATCGGAATTGGCTTTCTAAACCTGTTGCCGATACCGGTTCTGGACGGCGGGCACCTGCTGTTCTACGGCTACGAGGCCGTGGCCCGGCGTCCGCTGGGCGCCGGTGTCCAGGAGATGGGGTATCGCATTGGTCTTGTATTGCTGGTCGGATTAATGTTGTTCGCCACCTGGAACGACCTGCGCAAGCTCAGTCTCTTTCAATTCCTCGGCGGGCTCTCTTCATGAGCAATCGCCGCTCGCCGATGGTTTTCTCCATGATTCAACGACGCCCTGAAGCTTTCCGCACCCATGGCCGCGCCAGCGTTCTGGCGTTGATCATCGCCGCGGGGCTGGGGGGACCGGCCCTGGCGCAGGACGCCGCCGCGCAGCCGGCGCCCGCCGCCGACGAAGTCCAGCTGCCGCAAGCGGAGCAGCCCCCGGTCGTCCAGCAAGCCCAGAGCGGCGTGGCCAACCGGATCCTGGTCCAGGGCAATCAGCGGATCGACCAGACCACGATCCTGTCCTACCTGCCGATCCAGCCGGGCGACACGGTGGAGCCGGTGGTGCTGGATGTGGCGGTCCGCACCCTTTACCGCACCAACCTGTTCGCCGACGTGCAGATGGCGCTCGACGGCACGGACCTGATCATCCAGGTGGTCGAGAACCCCGTGATCAACCAGGTGGTGTTCGAGGGCAACAGCGCCGTCAGTGAGGAGAAGCTGCGTGAGGAGGTCACCATCCGGCCCCGCGGCATCTACACCCCCGCCCGGGTGCAGGAGGACGTGCAGAGCATCGTCGAGCTGTACCGTCTGTCGGGCCGCATCTCGGCCACGGTGACCCCCAAGCTGATCCAGCTGGAGCAGAACCGCGTCGATCTGGTGTTCGAGATCGACGAGGGCGTGTCCACGGGCGTGCGCGGCATCAATTTCCTGGGCAACCGTGCGTTCTCGGACAGCGACCTGCGCGGCGTGATGATCACCAAGACCTCGCGCTGGTGGCGGCTGTTCTCCAGCAACGACAACTACGACCCCAACCGCCTGGACTATGACCAGGAGCAGCTGCGCAGCTTCTACACCAACCGGGGCTATTACGATTTCCGCGTGGTGTCGGCGATCGCCGAACTGTCGCCCAGCCAGGATGACTTCCTGGTCACCCTGACGGTGGACGAGGGCGAGCAGTACAATTTCGGCGACATCACCGTCGAAACCCAGAGCGAACGCCTGAACGCGGAGTTCCTGCGCCGTCTGCTGCCCCTGCAGGAAGGCGATCTGTACGAAAGCGACCGCATCGAGCAATCGGTGGACGCCCTGACCTTCGCGGCGGGGTCGGCCGGCTACGCCTTCGTGGACATCCGTCCCACCTATCAGGCCAATCCCGAGACCCGCACGGTGGACGTGACCTTCAACGTCCGCGAGGGCGAGCGGGTCTATGTCGAGCGCATCGACGTGGTGGGCAACACCCGCACCATCGACCCGGTCATCCGGCGCGAGCTGCTGCTGGTGGAAGGCGACGCCTTCAACCGGACCCTGGTGGAGCGTTCGCGCAACAATCTGCGCGCCCTGGGCTTCTTCGAGGACGTCGAGATCACCGAGGTGCGCGGCAGCGAGCCGGACCGCAGCGTGGTGACGGTCCAGGTGACCGAACAGCCCACCGGCGAACTGTCGGTCGGCGCCGGCTTCAGCTCGGTGGACTCCTTCATCATCAATCTGGGCATCACGGAGCGGAACTTCCGCGGCCGGGGACAGAATGTGGTGGCGCGCCTCGAATGGGGTTCGATCCGTCAGCAGATCGACTTCCGCTTCACCGAGCCCAAATTCCTGGGCCGTGACGTGCGCGCCGGCTGGGACCTGTATCACTCGCGCTACGACTACAGCGAGTTCTCGTCCTACAGCTACGCCTCGACCGGCGGGGGCTTCCGGCTTTCCTGGCCCATCAACGGCTACACCCTGCTGTCGACCCGCTACTCCCTGCGGGCCGACGATGTGACCGTGCCGGGCAATTTCTGCACCGGCGGTGCGGGCTCGCGGGCCCTGTGCGAACAGATCGGGGAGTCCATCAACTCGTCGATCGGCTACACCCTGCTGGTGGATCGCCGCAACGACCCGATCCGCCCCACGCGCGGCTGGACCGGCACCCTGCGTCAGGACTTCGCCGGCGTCGGCGGCGATGTGAACTATGTGCGCAGCGAACTGGACGCGGCCTGGTATCACGGCTTCAGCCCCGAGTGGGTCGTGACCGTGCAGGGCTCGACCGGTTATGTGGCGGGCTGGAGCGGCGACGCCATCCGGATCAACGACCGCTTCTTCAAGGGCGGCAACAGCTTCCGGGGCTTCGAGACCGCGGGCATCGGACCGCGCGACCTGGCCCAGGGGACCAGCAGCCGGGGCAACGCCCTGGGCGGCAATTTCTACGCCATCGGCACGGTCGAGCTGACGGTTCCCAACTATCTGCCGGAGGAATACGGCATCCGCACCTCCCTGTTCGTGGACGTCGGCACGCTGGGGATCCTGGATGACCGCTACAAGTTGCTCGCCGACGGCACCCTCGATACGCAGATCGTCGATGAGTTGGCGCTGCGCGCTTCGGCGGGTCTCAGTGTCCACTGGCGCTCGCCCATGGGGCCGATCCGCCTCGATTTCAGCCAGGTCCTCGCCGAAGAGGACTACGACGTTACGGAAACTTTCCGTTTCTCAACCTCGACCCAGTTCTAAAGGTTCAAAATGAAACGTCTTCTTCTCACCGCCGTCGCGGGCGTCATCGCGCTCTCGGCCCAGGCCGCCGCCGCCCAGACCCAGCTTCAGAACCCGGGTCCCGCCATTCCGGGCATGTGCGTCTATCACAACGAACGCCTGCTGGCGCAGTCGTCGGCCGGTCAGTCCCTGGCCCAGGGCATGCAGCGCCTGATCCAGGAAGTTCAGGGTGAACTGGCGCCTTACGGCACCTCCATCCAGAGCGACGCCACGGCCATCCAGCAACTGCCGGAAGACCAGCAGGGTCCGCGCGTCCAGGCCCTGCAACAGCGCATCCAGGAAGCCCAGCAGCTGGAGCAGACCCGCGACACCGAGCTGCGCTACACCCGCGCCCAGCAGATCAACGCCATCGCCACCGCCGTGGACCCGATCATCGTCGCCGTCTATCAGGAGCGCGGCTGCGGCATGCTGGTGGATCGGGAAAGCGTCTATGTGATGAACCCGGCCATGGACATCACCGACACGGTGATCGAGCGCCTGAACAGCGCCCTGCCGTCGCTGAGCTTCACGCGCCAGTCGCCGCCGCCGCAACAGCAGCAGCAGTAAGTCGCGGGGCGGGTTGATCCGGCATGCCCGACGCCCGCTTTTTCACGACCACTGACCCGCTTAGCGTCGCGGACATCGCCGCCCTGACCGGGGCGGAGGTGGTTCGCGGCGCCGATGCGGTCATCAAGACCGTCGCGCCCCTGTCCCATGCGGACCGGGGCGCGATCGCGTTTCTGGGGGACCGACGTCATCTGGCCGCCCTGGACTCCACCGGCGCGGGGGCCGTGTTCGTCCCCGCCGCCATGGCTGAGCGGGCGCCGGGCGGCGTCGCTGTCCTGACGACCCGTTTTCCCCAGGCGGCGTGGGCCATGACCGCCACGCGGCTGCATCCGGCCATCGAGGCGGACGACACGGCGGGCGTCCACCCGACGGCCGAGCTGGAGGACGGCGTCCGGCTGGGCGCGGGGGTGGTGATCGGCGCGGGGGCCCGGGTGGGCCGGGCAAGCGTGATCGGCGCCAACACCGTGATCGGGCCGGGGGTCGCCATCGGCCGGGCCTGCCGCATCGGCGCCAATGTCTCCGTCGCCTTCGCCCTGATCGGGGACCGGGTGCGCATCGCCTCGGGCGGCGTGATCGGGGAGGCGGGATTCGGCGCGGCGGCCTCCGCCAAAGGGCCGGTGGACATTCCCCAGCTGGGCCGGGTGGTCATTCAGGACGACGTCTCGATCGGCGCGGGGACCTGCATCGATCGCGGCGCCTATGGGGACACGGTGATCGGGGAGGGGAGCAAGCTCGATAATCTGGTCCACATCGCGCACAATGTGGTCCTCGGCCGGTTCTGCCTGATCGCCGCCCAGGTGGGGATTTCCGGCTCTGTGGTCATCGGCGACGGGGTCATGTTCGGCGGCCAGGCGGGCGTGGGAGACCATCAGACCATCGGCGCCGGCGCCCGGATCGCCGGAGCAGCGGCCGTACTTTCGGATGTTCCGCCGGGCGAGACCTGGTCGGGGTATCCCGCCAGACCGCTGCGCCGGTTCTTGCGTGAAACCGTCTGGCTGGCCAAACAAGCGAAGGCGCGCAGCAAGGGAACGAGTGATGAGTGAGGCGGCAACAGGCGAGGCGATCGACTATGCGGAGGTTCTGCGGCGGATCCCGCACCGGTATCCCTTCCTGCTGGTGGACCGGGCCGAGGATTACCGGGCCAATGAATCCATCGTAGGGATCAAGAACGTCACCGCCAACGAGCCGTTCTTCCAGGGCCATTTCCCCAACAATCCGGTGATGCCCGGGGTGCTGATCGTCGAGGCCATGGGCCAGTCGGGGGCCCTGCTGATGTCCAAGACGCTGGACGCCGATGTGTCGGGCAGGACCATCATGTTCATGGCCGTGGACGGAGCGCGGTTCCGCCGACCCGTGCGGCCGGGGGACGTGCTGCGCCTGCATGTGCATGTGACGAAGCACCGGGGCGACCTGTTCAAGTTCCGGGGCGAGGCCTTCGTGGACGGCAAGATGGCGGCGGAATGCGAATTCGCGGCCATGGTCGTCGACAACCCGAAATCCGAGACCCCCGCAACATGACCATTCACCCCACCGCGACGGTCGACGCCTCGGTGACCATGGCCGACGACGTGGTGATCGGGCCGTGGTGCGTGGTGGGGCCGGGCGTGGCCCTGGCCGAGGGGGTGGAGCTGCGCGGCCATGCCGTGGTCGAGCGGGACACCATCGTCGGCCCGCGCACGGTGATCCATCCCTTCGCGGTGGTCGGGGGCGATCCCCAGCACATGGGCTACAAGGGCGAGACGGTGCGCCTGGAGATCGGCGCCGACAACGTCATCCGCGAGCACGCGACCCTGAACCGGGGCACGCCCCAGGGACATGGCGTGACGCGCATCGGATCCAACAACATGCTGATGACCGGCGCGCACGTGGGGCACGACTGCGTGGTCGGGGACAATGTGGTCATGGCCAACAACGCCACCCTGGGCGGGCACACGGTCGTGGGCGACAAGGTGTTCCTGGGCGGGCTGTGCGCCGTGCACCAGAACGGCCGGGTGGGCGAGGGCGCCATGGTGGGCGGGCTGTCGGCGGTGACGCGGGATGTGATCCCGTTCGGCTCGGTGTGGGGCAATCACGCCCGGCTGCACGGTCTGAATCTGGTGGGGCTGAAACGGCGCGGATACGGCAAGGCGGACCTGCGGCGATTACTGGGCGCCTATCGCGAGATGTTCGAGGGCGAGGGCGCGTTCGCGGACCGGCTTGACGCGGCTGCGGACGAATACGCGGACCTGCCGGAGATCATGCGGATCATCGCCTTCATCCGCGAGGATTCGAAACGGCCGCTGTGCCTGCCGGAACGATGAGAAAGCTGGGCATCGTGGCCGGGGGCGGCGACCTGCCCCAGGCGGTGGCGCGGCGGTGCCAGGCGGAGGGCCGGCCGTTTTTCATTGTTCGGATCAAGGGCTTCGCCGACAGCGCTCTTGGGCGATATGAAGGTGCGGACTCCCGGATCGGTGAGTTCGGGCGGACCATCAAGCTGTTGAAGGCCGCGGGCTGCGAGGCCGTCTGTTTCGCGGGCGTCGTTCAGCGTCCTGACTTTCGCGACATGAAGCCGGACCTGAAGGGCGCCGCTGTGTTGCCCGGCATGATCGCTGCGGCCACGAAGGGCGACGACGCCCTGTTGCGCTATGTGCTGGGCGTGTTCGAGGCGGAAGGGTTCGCCATCGAGGGCGCCGATCAGGTGCTGGGGGGCGAGACGGCCCCGGTCGGCGCGCTGGGTCGTCATGCGCCGGATGAAGCGGCGCTGGCGGATCTGCGCAAGGCGCTGGAGGTGGCGCGGGCCACGGGCGAGCTGGACATCGGGCAGGGCGCGGTGGTCTGCGACGGCCTTGTGCTGGCGGTGGAGGCGCAGGAGGGCACCGACGCCATGCTGGCGCGGGTGGCCGGCCTGCCCGAGACGCTCCGCGGGCGGCCGGACGCGCGGCGCGGGGCCCTGGCCAAGGCGCCCAAGCCCATTCAGGACGAACGTGTGGACATGCCGGTGATCGGGGTGCGCACCATCGAGGGCGCGGCGGCGGCGGGGCTGGCCGGAGTGGCGGGCATGGCGGGCAAGCTGATCCTGATCGACCGCGAGGCGATCATTGAAGCCGCCGACCGGCTGGGCCTGTTCGTGTGGGGGGAGGATCACCGATGAGCCGGCCCCTGAAGATCATGCTGGTGGCCGCCGAGGCGTCGGGCGACGGGCTGGGCGCCGGTCTGGCGCGGGCTCTGAAGGACCGGCTGGGCGTGGCGGTGACCTTTGTGGGCGTGGGCGGGCCGCGGATGGCGGCGGAGGGAGTGGAGAGCCCCTTCGACATCGGCGAGCTGTCCATTCTGGGCTTTATCGAGGGCATCCGCGCCTATGGCCGGGTCAAGCGCCGGGTGGCCGTGACGGCGGCCCTGGCGGCGCGCGAGGCGCCCGACGCCGTGGTGCTGATCGACAGCTGGGGCTTCACCATCCGGGTGGCCAAGGCGATCCGGGCGGCGTCGCCCGACACGCCCCTGATCAAATATGTGGGGCCGCAGGTGTGGGCCTCGCGGCCGGGGCGGGCGAAGACCCTGGCGCGGGCGGTGGATCATCTGCTGGCGCTGTACGGGTTCGATGCGCCGTGGTTCGAGCGCGAAGGCTTGCCGGTCACGGTGGTGGGATCAGCGGCCCTGCATGTGGACATGGCGCGCGCCGACGGGGCGGCCTTCCGGGCGCGGCGGGGGATTGCGCTGGACGCGCCGCTGCTGCTGGTGCTGCCGGGCAGCCGGCCCGGCGAGATCGCGCGCATGACGCCGGTCTATGAGGCGACGGTGAAGCGGTTGAAGGGCGAGATCCCGGGGCTTGAGGTGGGCGTGGCGGCGGCGGGCACAGTGGCCACGGACGTGACGTCGCGGGTGGCCGCCTGGCCGTTCCGGGCGCATCTGGTGGACGAGACCGAGAAATACGACGCCATGGCCGCCGCCGACGCGGCCCTGGCCACCAGCGGCACGGTGTCCACCGAGGTGGCGCTGGCGCGCGCGCCCATGGTCATCGCCTATCGCATGGACGGTCTCAGCTGGGCCGTGATCAAGCGCATCGCCACCACGAAGTACGTCACTCTGCTCAATGTGGCGGCGGATGAGGCCATCGCACCGGAGTTTCTTCAGGACGACGCCACGCCCGAGAAGCTGGCCGCCGCCGTGGGGCGGTTGCTGACCGACCGCGAGGCCGCCGCCGATCAGGCGCGGCGCCAGACCGAGGCGCTGGACCTGATGGGCCGGGGCGGACCGGACCCGTCAGAACTGGCGGCGGACGCGGTGCTGCGGGTGATCGTGGAGAAGGCGGGGGGTCAGGACGCCGGCGCCTCCAGCCCGCGCTCGCGGTAGGAGGGCAGGACCGGGGCGTCCTCCGGCGGCGGGGCGGCCTCAAGTCGGGCGATGTGGCGCTCCATCTCCGCGATCTCGCGCACCTGGGCCTCAATGATCTCGTCGGCCAGGCGCCGCACCTCGGGGTCCTGAATATTCGCGCGCTCGCTGGTCATGATGGCGATGGAGTGGTGCGGGATCATGGCCTTCATGTAGCTGACGTCGCCCACCGTCGCCTGGCTGCGCACGAGGGTCAGGGAGACCGCGAACACGGCGACCGCGCCGACCACGATGGCGATGTTGACGCGGGTGTTCTTGTACATGCCCCACATGAAGCCGAGCATGACCACGGCCATGGTCGCGCCCATGACCAGCGCCATCCATGCCCGCGTCTGGCTGAAGGCCACGTGCTCGATGGCGTATGTGTTCAGATACATCAGGCCGAACATGATCACCGTCGAGGTGGCGATCATGGCGGCGAACCGGCGATAGCTCATGGCGTCCTCCTTTGGGGAGGGAACACGTGAGGGCGGGCGGGGTTCTACGAAAAACGCCGGGGCGACGGGCCCCGGCGTTCTGTGTTTCAGCGATGTCGGCGGGATCAGCCGCGCTGGTCGATGGTGATGTAGTCCCGCTCGGTGGGGCCCGTGTAGAGCTGGCGGGGGCGGCCGATCTTCTGCGACGGGTCCTCCATCATCTCCTGCCACTGGGCGATCCAGCCGACGGTGCGGGCCAGGGCGAACAGGACGGTGAACATGGTGGTGGGGAAGCCCATGGCCGACAGGGTGATGCCGGAATAGAAGTCCACGTTCGGGAACAGCTTGCGCTCGGCGAAGTAGTCGTCCTTGAGCGCCACGGCCTCCAATTCCTTGGCGACCTGGAACAGCGGGTCGTTCTCGCGGCCGGTGGCGGCCAGCACTTCGTAGGCCGACTGCTGCATGACCTTCGCGCGAGGGTCGTAGTTCTTGTACACGCGGTGGCCGAAGCCCATCAGCTTGTACTTTTTGTCCTTCACGCCGGCGATGAACTCCGGGATCTTGTCCGGGGTGCCGATCTCCTGGAGCATGTTCAGCGCCTCCTCGTTGGCGCCGCCGTGCGACGGGCCCCAGAGGCAGGCGATGCCCGCGGCGATGCAGGCGAACGGATTGGCGCCCGACGAGCCGGCCAGACGGACGGTGGAGGTGGAGGCGTTCTGCTCATGGTCGGCGTGCAGGATGAAGATGCGGTCCATGGCCCGCACCAGCGCCGGGTCGACCTGATAATCCTCGGCCGGAACGGCGAAGCACATGCGCAGGAAGTTCTCGGCGTAGCTGAGGTCGTTGCGCGGCGACACGAAGGGCTGGCCGATGTGGTACTTGTAGGCCCGCGCGGCGATGGTCGGCATCTTGGCGATCAGACGAATGGCCGAGATGTTGCGCTGGACCGGATCATGGATGTCCAGGCTGTCGTGATAGAAGGCTGACAGGGCGCCGACGGTGCCGACCATGATGGCCATGGGGTGCGCGTCGCGGCGGAAGCCCTCGAAGAAGCGGTCGAACTGCGAATGCAGCATGGTGTGCCGGGTGACGCTGTCTTCGAACGCCTCGTACTGCGCCGCCGTGGGCAGTTCACCGCGCAGCAGCAGATGGCAGACCTCGACGAAGTTCGACTTTTCCGCCAGCTGGTCGATGGGATAGCCGCGGTGCAGCAGCACGCCTTCGTCACCGTCGATGTAGGTCAGGCTGGATTCACAGGACGCCGTGGAGGTGAAGCCCGGGTCGTAGGTGAAGGCGCCCGTGGCGCCGTACAGCTTTCTGATGTCCACCACATTCGGCCCGGTGGAGCCGCCCAGAACCGGCAGTTCGACGGACTTGTCGCCGATGGTCATGGTCGCCGTGCCGGCGGGTTTGGCTTGTTCGGTCATAGGCACCCCTTGGTTTTTTGGACGCCCTCGCGGGGAGGCGACGGCGCGGGTCGTTTGTTGTGCGCGTTCACTTAAGGCCTGAAAGCGCATCCTCCAAGCGTCCGAGGCTTTCTTCTCGCCCCAGAGACGACAAAGTTCGGGCCAGATCAGGCGAACTTGACCCTGCGGTAAGAGCGCCACGCAGGGGCGGGCCGATCTTGCCGAAGCCGACGCCCTCGTCCTCGGCGAAGGCCTTGAGTTCGGACTCAAGGGCGAAGACGTCCCAGCTCTGGAACAGGCGCAGGCGCTCCAGCAGGCGGCCCATGCGCTCGCCGGTCTCGCCCTCGAGCATGGCTTTCGCCTTGTCGTTGAGCTCAAGCGGGCGACGCTGGAGCACGAAGGCGCTCTGGGCGGCCAGTTCGATGATGGTTTTGGCCCGGTCCTTCACGAAGGGCATGGCCTGGACCAGACGCTGTTCGTCGCCCTCGGCCAGGACGTGGCCGTTCCTGAGGTGCTGGTCCAGTACCAGCTTGGCCAGGCGCTCGTCGTCGGCCAGGCGGATCCAGTGGGCGTTGACGTGGGCCAGCTTGTCGAAGTCCAGGCGGGCGGGGGCCTTGTTGACCGCGTCGAGGTCGAACCAGGCGATGGCCTGTTCGTCGCTGAACAGTTCGTCGTCGCCGTGGCTCCAGCCCAGCCGGGCCAGATAGTTGCGCATGGCCTCGGGCAGATAGCCCATCTCGGCGTACTCGTGCACGGCCTGGGCGCCGTGACGCTTGGACAGCTTGGCGCCGTCGGGGCCGTGGATCAGGGAGATGTGGGCGAACACCGGGCGGGGCCAGCCGAGGGCGTCATATATCAATGATTGACGAGCGGCGTTGTTCAGGTGGTCGTCGCCGCGAATGACGTGGGTGACGCCCATGTCGTGGTCGTCGGCCACCACGGCCAGATTGTACGTCGGCGCGCCGTCCGAGCGCAGCAGCACCAGATCGTCCAGCGAGGACGATTCCCAGCGCACCCGGCCCTGCACGGCGTCGTCCACGAACACCGCCGTATCGGCGGGGCGGCGGAAGCGCACGGTGTGGGGTTTGGACAGGTCATCCACTGTGGGTTCGCGGTCGCGCCAGGGGGATTCGAAGGCGCGGCCCTCGGCCTTGGCCTGATCGCGCAGGGCGCCGGTCTCCTCGGCGGTCAGGTAGTCGCGGTAGGCGTGGCCGCTTTCCAGCAGCAGGTCGACCACCTCGCGGTGACGGTCGGCGCGGGCGTGCTGGAACACCGGCTCCTCGTCGGCGAACAGCTCCAGCCAGGCCATGCCGTCGAAGATGGCCTTCACCGCGTCGTCGGTGGAGCGCTCGCGGTCGGTGTCCTCGACGCGCACCAGGAATTTGCCGCCATGATGACGGGCGAACAGCCAGTTGAATAACGCTGTTCTCGCCCCGCCGATATGCAGGTAGCCTGTGGGCGAAGGGGCGAAGCGGGTGACGACGGGTGAGGGTTCAGTCATGTCCGGGGCGGTGTCCGATGGGGCCGCCCTTATAACGCCGGAAGCGGCCAAGCCCATACGCGCGCGCATCATTGATTGGCTGGCAGGGAGCGTTTCGGCCCAGCGCGACCGCTGGCGGTTGTGGGCGCCGGTGGCCTTCGGCGGAGGATGCGCGGTCTATTTCGGGCTGCCGGGCGAGCCGCCGATGTGGCCTCTGGCGCTGTTTGCTGTGGTGGCTTCTGCGGTGTGGGTCGTGGCGCGGCGGCGGGGCGCGGGACGGGCGATGACCGTGCCCCTGATGCTGATCGCCTGTCTGGCGCTGGGGCTGGCGGCGGCCAAGTCGCGGACCGAGCGGGTGGCGGCGCCCATCGCTCCGGCGCTGGCCGAACCGACGGTGATCGAGGGCTGGGTGGTGGATGTGGACAGCCCGGGGACGCGGGGATCGCGGGTGGTGCTGGCGCCCGTGCGCATCCGGGGGCTGACGCCGGAAGAGACGCCGCTGCGGCTGCGCGCGACCTTGCGGGGGGCGGCGCCCGCGCCGGGGACGCCGGTGCGGATATTCGCCATCGTCAATCCGCCGCCGCCGCCCGCCAGCCCGGGCAGCTATGACTTCGGCAGGAACGCCTTTTTCCTCGGCATGGGCGGGGTGGCGTTCGGGCTGGGCGAGACCCGGGCGGCGAGCCTGCCGGAGCCGCCCCAGGGCCTGCAGCGGCTCATGTGGCTGAACGGGGTGCGCTTCGAGCTGGCCTCGCGAATCGTGGACCGGCTGGGCGAGCGGACGGGCGGCATCGCGGCGGCCATGACCACGGGGCATGAGGCGTGGCTGATCCAGGAAGACATGGACGCCATGCGGGACTCGGGGCTGTTCCACATCCTGTCCATCTCGGGCCTGCACATGGCCATCGTGGGCGGGTTCGTGTTCTTCGGGGTGCGGCTGCTGGTGGCGGCGTGGCCGTGGCTGGCGCTGCGGGTGTCGGGCAAGAAGGTGGCGGCGTGGGCCGGTCTGGCGGCGGTGGGGGCCTATCTGCTGATCTCGGGCGGGCCGCCCCCGGCCGAGCGGGCGGCGACCACGGCGGCCATCGCCTTTCTGGCCATCCTGCTGGACCGGCGGGCCATCAGCATGAACGCCCTGGCGGTGGCGGCCTTCGTGGTGCTGATCTTCCGGCCCGAGTCCATCGTGCAGCCGGGGTTCCAGATGTCGTTCGCGGCCACGGCCGCCCTGGTGGCGCTGGCCGAGAACTGGCCGGTGCGGACGCGGGAGATCTCGGTGCCGTGGATCATCGTCACGGCGCAGCGGTTCGGGGGGTGGCTGTTCGCCGCCTGCGCCGCCAGCCTGGTGGCGGGCATGGCCACGGGGCCGTTCGCCATGCAGCATTTCAACCGCACCGCCGTGTTCGGCCTGATCGCCAATGTCTCGACCGCCCCGATCTCGAGCTTTGTGATGATGCCCGCCCTGGCGCTGGGCGCGGCGCTGGAGCCGCTGGGGCTGGGCGGGCCGTTCCTGGCGGTGGCGGGGTGGGGCGTGGACCTGATGCTGGCCATCGGCCACTGGACCGCGAACCTGCCCGGGGCGGTGCGGACCATCCCCAGCGCGCCGGACATCGCCCTGCCCATCGCCTTTCTGGGCGTGCTGTGGCTGTGCCTGTGGAAGGGGCGAGGGCGCTGGGTCGGGGTTCCCTTCGCTCTGGCGGTGCTGCTCTGGCCGCGCCCGCCGGCGCCGGACCTGTGGATCGGGGACGGCGCCACCACGGCGGGCGTCCGGATGGAGCGGCAGGCGATCCAGCTGCGGCCCGGGGTGCGGCAGTTTCCCATTGATCTGTGGTCCCAGCGGCGGGGGCTGGCCCTCGTGGCGCCGGGCGAGGACTGGACCGCCGACCGGTTCTCGCGCCGCCCTGCGGAGACAGGACCGCTGGCCCTGTGGTGGGGCACGCGGGCGCCGGACGCGGAGCAGATGGCGGTGCTTTGCACATCGGCCGAGGTGGTGGCGGTGCGGGCCGGGCTGGACCGCCTGCCGGACGCCTGCGACGACCGGCTGGTGCTGGACGACCAGGATTTCCGGCGCGGCGGGGCGGTGGAGCTGTGGCGTGAAGAGGGGGTCTGGCGCGGGGTGTGGACGCTGGACGTGCGCGGCGACCGGCCGTGGTCGCCCCGGGCCTGACCCTCTCCCGTCGGGAGAGGGCTGCACGCAGCGGGATGCGAAGCAGACCGCTTCTTCGCGCGCAGGGTGAGGGTTCAGCGGTTCCGGGCGCCCGACCCTCATCCCCCGCGCAAGGACCTCCGCGCTGACGCGCTCCGGTGCGCGGGTTCCCCCTTCTCCCATCGGGAGAAGGTTATGCCTTGCGCAGGCTCATGATGGCGGACTCGATGGTGGAGCCGAGGAACACCGCCGCGATCACCACGGCCAGGCCGAAACTGACGCCCGGAAACAGCGGGGGCAGGGCGGCGGCGAGGATGATCAGGCCCGGATAGATGGCGGCCCAGACCGCTGAACTGGGCGCTTCAGCGATCACCAGCGGACCCTTCTTCATCTTCATGAAGCGGGGCACGAAGGGCTGAAGAACAAGGAAAACCACCGTCACCACCGCCGCCGTGGCCACATAGCGCCAGGGCGGATCGGCAGGGCCGAAGATGGTGGCGCTCATGACCAGCAGGGCCACAGCGAACAGGGTGGTTATGGCCAGGAGGACGTTGGGATCGATACGCTTCAAGATTTCACCTTCACATAGGCGCCGGGCGCCGGCTCGATGGGCTTCAGGGCGCCCTTTTTCGGATCGCGGGCGTCAACCCAGTCGCCGGACCGCTCATGCAGCCATGCGGCCCAGTGCGGCCACCAGGAGCCCGGGTGCTGCTCGGCGCCCGCCTGCCATTCCGCAAGGGTGTCGGGCAGGTCCGGATTGGTCCAGTGCTGGTACTTCACCGCCGCCGGGTGGTTGACCACGCCCGCGATGTGGCCGGAGCCGGCCAGGGTGTAGGTCACCGGCCCGCCGAACAGCTTCGTCGAGCGATAGACCGAGTTCATGGGCGCGATGTGGTCCTCGCGGCTGGCCTGGGCGTAGATGGGCGTCCTGACCTTCGACAGGTCCACGCGGACGCCGCCGATCTCGAAGTCGCCCCGGGCCAGGGCGTTCTGGCCGTACATCTTGCGCAGATAGGCCATGTGCAGGGCCTTGGGCATGCGGGTCTGGTCGGCGTTCCAGAACAGCAGGTCAAAGGACGGCGGATCCTTGCCCATCAGATAGTTGGAAACGAAGAACGACCAGATCAGGTCGTTGGCCCGGAGCGCGTTGAAGGTGTCGGCCATGGCGCTGCCCGGCAGGACGCCGCCGGCCTCGTCCATCATGCCCTCGATCTCGGCCAGCCAGTGGTCGTCCGTGAACAGCAGGAGGTCGCCGGCCTCCTCGAAATCATGCTGGGCGGCGAAGAAGGTGCAGGCGTTGATCCGCTCGTCGCCCTTCGCCGCCATATGGGCCATGGCCGCGCCCATCAGGGTGCCGCCGATGCAGTAGCCGACGGTGTTGAGCCGATCCGTGCCGCACTGCTCCATGACCCTGGAGGTGGCGCGGTAGATGCCCTTTTCCAGATAGTCGTCGAAGCCGAAGGCGGCCTTGTCGGCGTCGGGATTGACCCACGAACAGACGAAGACGGTGAAGCCTTGCTCCGACAGCCAGCGGATCATCGAGTTCGCGGGCTGCAGGTCCAGGATGTAGAATTTGTTGATCCACGGCGGGAAGATCAGCAGCGGAATGGCGCGCTGTTTGTCGGTGGCGGCGTCGTACTGGATCAGCTCGAACAGTTCGTCACGCCAGACCACCTGGCCGGGGCTGGTGGCCACGTTCTCGCCCACGCGGAACTTGCCGTAGTCCGCCTGGCTGATGGCCAGCTTGCCGCCGCCACGCTCAAGGTCGGCGGCGAAGTTCTGCATGCCCTTCACCAGGCTCTCGCCGCTGGTCTCGGCCAGAGCTTTGAGCGCCGCGGGGTTGGAGGCCAGAAAATTGGACGGGGAGAAGGCGTCTGTCAGCAGCTTTGTGAAGAACTCGGCCCGGCGGCGGGTGCGCGGGTCCACATCGTCTGCGCTGGAGATCAGAGTGTTCATCCAGTCGGCGGTGACCAGGTAGGACTGGCGCATCACATCGAACATGGGATTCTCGGCCCAGGCCGGGTCCTTGAACCGCTTGTCGGGGGCGGCGGTGACCGGGACGTCCTCGCCCGCCGCGCGCCGGGCGGTGTCGGTCCACAGGGTCATGTAGCGGCCGAACAGATCGGCCTGGGCCTGGAACAGACGTTCGGGACGGGAGGCCAGGCTGGTCATGACCGAGGTCATGGCGGGGCCGACATTGAGCGGATCGGCCGACAGGGCCGCAGGGCGGTCGGCCCGGCTGAGGGCCGCCTCGGCCAAGGCTGACTGGGCCGTCATGGCCGCCCGGGCGATGTTCAGGGACAGGGTCTCGATCATGCGGCGTTGTTCGGCGCCGATGGCGAAGGGGGCGAAGGCGTCCGGCTGGGACGGGGGCGGGGTAGCCGCAGCGGCGGCGGCCTCAGGCTCCGGCGCAGGCTTTGCGGTCTTCGGTTTTGCGGTCTTCGGCTTGGCCGCTGCGCGCGGCGCGGCCTTCTTCGGCGCGGCCTTTTTGGCGGTGCGTGTCGCGGGCTTTTTCGGCGGCGTGGCCATGAACGGCTCCTGCTGGATCGATGCAAGGCGGCGTCGCCCTTCCTCGTCGCCCCATGATGGCATATGACCGGGCTCAAGATGAACGCATCGGCGATGAAAAATGCAGCCCGGGCCGCCGTGATGGGCGGATTGCTTCTGAGCGGGGCGTGCGCAGCGCCGTTCCAGACCGCGATGGATCCGCAGGCGCCGTTGTCCGATCGCATCCAGCATCTGGTGGACGCCAACCGCGAGTATCCGCGCTGGGCTGATTTTCCGGCCGCGCCGACCGACGTGCCGGCGCCCGGCGTGATCGCCACGCGGGTTGCCGGGCTGGACCAGACCGGACAGGCGGTCAGCCAGAGCGCCGCCGCCATAGACTGGACCTTTGTCGATGATCCCGACGCCTGGGCCGCCTCGGTGCGCGGCCGGGTCGCGGGCGCGCGCATGAGCCTCGCGACGGCCCGTACAGCGGCCGAGATCGAAGCCTTCGCCCAGTCCCTGCGCGAACGCGCCGAACCGCCGCCGCCCATTGATCCGCGGCAATAGGATCGGTTCACGCCTGCGACCGAATCCGACGACCCTGCGGGCCAGACTGGCATGGATGATGAGGTACAAGGGCGCATGGCGGACGGCGGCGTGGCGACAGCGGTGAATTTCCTGGGCGTGTCGTGCTCCCTGTCCGGCCGCGCCTGGCTTCAGCGCCCGGCCGAGGCGGAGACGGTGCGCGCCCACATGCAGGGGCTGGGCCTGGCCGAGCCGCTGGCCCGGGCGCTGGCGGCGCGGGGCGTGACGGCGGACCAGGGCGAGGATTTTCTGAGCCCGACCCTGCGGGCGCTGTTTCCCGATCCGTCCAGCTTTCTCGACATGGACAAGGCCGCCGAGGTCATTCTGGACGCCCTGACGGCGGGCCGGAGCATCCATGTGTTCGCCGACTATGACGTGGACGGGGCCTCCAGCGCGGCGCTGCTGGTGCGGTGGTTCCGGGCCATGGGGGCGGACCTGCCCATCTATGTGCCCGACCGCCTGACCGAGGGGTATGGCCCCAGCCCGAAGGCGTTCGAGACGCTGAAGGCGAGCGGGGCGGACCTGGTCATCACCGTGGACTGCGGGGCGGCGGCGGTGGAGGCGGTGGCCCACGCCGCGGCCATCGGCCTGAAAGTGGTGGTGGTGGATCACCACCTGATGCGCGAACAGCCCCCCGCCTGCGAGGCGGTGGTCAATCCCAACCGGCCGGGCTGCAACTCGGGCCAGGGCAATCTGGCGGCGGCGGGGGTGGTGTTCGTGCTGCTGGCCGCCCTGAACCGGGCGGCGCGGGCGCGGGGCCTGTTCGCCGCGCGGGCCGAGCCGGACCTGCGCCAGTGGCTGGATCTGGCGGCGCTGGGGGCCATCTGTGACGTCACGGCGCTGAACGGCTTCAACCGGGCGCTGGCGGCGCTGGGGCTGAAGGTCATGTCGGACTGGCGCAATCCGGGGCTGGCGGCGCTTCTGGCCGTGGCGGGCATGGAGCCGGGGCCGGCCAAGGCCAGCCATGCCGGATTCATCCTCGGGCCGCGAATCAATGCGGGCGGGCGCATCGGCCGGGCCGATCTGGGCGCGCGCCTGCTGTCCACGGACGATCCGGCCGAGGCCGCGCGCATCGCCGCCGAGCTGGACGCCCTGAACACGTCCCGCCGCGAGGTGGAGCGCGAGGTGACCGAGGCGGCGGTGCGCCAGGTCGAGAGCCGGGGCCCCGACGCGCTGGACCGCGCCATCATCGTGGTGGAGGGCGAGGGGTGGCATCCGGGCGTGGTGGGCATTGTGGCCGGGCGGCTGCGCGAACGCTGGCGCAAGCCGGTGATCGTGATCGGGGTCGATCCCGCCACGGGCGTGGGCAAGGGCTCTGGCCGGTCGCAGCCGGGGGTGAACCTGGGCCGGGCGGTGCAGGCTGCGTGGGAAGCGGGGCACCTGATGGCGGGCGGCGGCCACGCCATGGCCGCGGGCCTGACCGTGGCGGGGGACCGCATCGAGGCCGCGCGCGCCTTTCTGGAAGAGGCGCTGGCCGACCAGCAGGCGGCGGCCGAGGTTCTGGACGTGGTGGATGTCGATGCGATTCTCGATTGTCGCGCGGCCAGCCGGAGTCTGTTCGAGGATTTCGAGCGCCTGGCGCCGTTTGGCCCGTCCAATCCCGAGCCGCTGTTCGCCCTGGACCGGGTCACGGCGCGCGAGCCCGTGGCCATGACCGGCGGCCATGTGCGCTGCCGGCTGACGGCGGCGGACGGCGCCTCGGTCAAGGCCATCGCCTGGCGTTGCGCTGACCTGCCGCTGGGGCGGGCGCTGCTGTCGGGCGCGACGGGGCTCAGCGTGGTCGGTCGGCTGAAGGCGGATGACTGGAACGGCCGCCGGGGTGTGCAGTTCGAGGTCGAGGACGCCCACGACCCGCGTCGCGAAACCAGCGATTTTTAGTCCGACCCCGCTTGCAACGCCGGAAACAGGCCGCTATATCGCCGGCTCTCGCGCAGCGGTCCCTTCGTCTATCGGTTAGGACGTCAGGTTTTCAACCTGAAAAGAGGGGTTCGATTCCCCTAGGGACTGCCACGCGGGGTTTCCCCGAAATCCTGGTTTCTTTGCCCGCGAGCCGCGGCGAATCATGACGCGTGGCGCGGATTTTTTCTCGCGTTTTGCGCGAAATTTTGCTTTCTGGCTCTCCCGCGTTCACCGAACCGTGTTAAGCATAATCCGTCTGCAAGGGGTTTGTCGCAGGCGGGGGACTTATGTCAGCGTACGAATTGGATGAGGACGTCACGGCCGAAACGGTCCGCATGTCCGGTCACGTCAAATGGTTCGACCCCGCCAAGGGGTATGGCTTCATCGTGCCTGAGGATTCTTCCCTCACAGGCATGAAGGATGTGCTGCTGCATGTCTCCAGCCTGCGCGACCACGGCTGCGAGACCGCCGCCGAGGGCGCCGCCATCACCTGCGACGCCGTGCGCCGCCCAAAGGGCTGGCAGGCCACCCAGATACTGGATCTGGCGGAGCCCGATCCGAACCAGGCTTCGGGCTATGACGGCCTGCGGCGGTCCAGCAGCAATCTGGACGCCTTCACTCGCCGCCCCACGCGCCCGCCGGTGCAGGCGGACGGTCCCATGGAGCCCGCGACGGTGAAATGGTTCAACCGCGCCAAGGGCTATGGTTTCGTGGTGCGGGACGGCGACCAGGACGACATTTTCATCCACATCGAGACCTTGCGCCGCTGCGGCCTGGATGACCTGCTGCCGGGTCATACCGTGCGGGTGCGTTTCGCCCGGGGTCCCAAGGGACTGGTGGTCGCCGAGATCGAACCCGGGGAATAGACCGCATTTCCGGTTTATTTCCGCGCGCGGCTGAGGCGTAATGCCGCCCGTTGATCGCGCCATCCGGGATACGCCCATGCACCGCCGCCTGTTGCTGACCGCCGCCCTGGCCCTGGCCCTGTCGGGAGCCGCCTGCGCCCAGTCCACGCCCATGGACGAGGCGGGCAATCCGCTGGAGGCCCTGACCGTGGTCACCGACAGCGGCGAACACGCCTTCTGGGTCGAGATCGCCGACACCGAGGAAGAGCGCGCCCGGGGCCTGATGTTCCGCGAACCCCTGGCCGACGACCGGGGCATGCTGTTCCAGTTTCCGGATATGGCCGAGCGCGGCTTCTGGATGGAGAACACGCCCAGCTCGCTGGACATCGTCTATATCGACGATCAGGGACGCATCGTCTCCATCGCCCGACACACCACGCCGTATTCACGCCAGAACCTGCCGTCCTACGGCGCCGCCAAGGGGGTGCTGGAGGTCCGCGCCGGCCGCACGGAGGAGATCGGCGCCGAACCGGGCGACGTGGTCCGCCATCCCTTCTTCAACAACGCCGACTGAGGTTCGCAGACAGCCGCGCAGACGGGCGATTGCGGCCGGCGCCCGGCCATGCCTATAAGCCCCGCCTGATCGGAGCGTAGCGCAGCCTGGTAGCGCATCTGCTTTGGGAGCAGAGGGTCGCAGGTTCGAATCCTGCCGCTCCGACCAGGGGCTCCTGTCCGGGAAGGCTCTTTCCAGACCTTCGGAACGCCCGTTATGCGGTGCGGGCCATGTCCTCGACAGGGCGGGCCCAGGAGACCGGGGGGAGGGCCTCGACCGCGGGTTTGGCGAGCAGATAACCCTGCATCAGCGAGACGCCGAGATCCTGCAGGGCGTTGTGCTCATCAAAGGTCTCGATCCCTTCGCAGACGGGGTCGATGCCGAGATCGCGCAGCATATTCAGGGTGTTGGCGACAATGGCGCGCTTGACCCGGTCTGTGTCGATGCCGCGAATGAGCGCCATGTCCAGTTTGACGATGTCGGGCTGGAATTTGCAGAGCAGCCCCAGCCCGGCAAAGCCGGCGCCGAAGTCGTCGATCGCCGTCTTGAACCCCATGGCCCGATAGGAGCGGAGGATGTTGAGGATATGGTCGGTGTCCATCGACTCATCCTCGGTGAACTCGAAGATGATCCGGCTCACCGGAAAGCTGGTGCGCATGGCGGCGGCCAGGGTCGCCCGGATGCAGGCCCGCGGCTCATACACGGCGTTGGGCAGGAAGTTGATGGACAGGCTCGCGCCGTCGGCCGCCAAGTCTAGCTTCGAGGCCCACTCGATGGCGGTCGTCCGGCAGAGCTGATCGAAGGCGTAGCGATTTTCGGCCGACACCTGCGCCAGCACGCTGCCCGCCCCGCCGCCGTCCTGGCCGCGAACCAGGGCCTCATAGGCGAACACGGTCCCGGTCCGCACATCGACAATGGGCTGGAACGCCATGGTGATCGGCAGCTCAAACCCGGCGCCGTCCCTGCAAGCCACACAACTCATCACAGAACTCCCTTTGAGCCCCATAATCATCTGAACGGGTTAAAAAATGCCGGATGCGTGCGCTGGAGGCGGTGTCCGTCAGGCCATCCAACCCATGTGCTCGGCCAGGATGAAGGCGCCGATGCCGATGAGGGCGAGGCCGCCCAGGAGTTCGGCGTGCTTGCCGATGCGGGCGCCGACGCGGGCGCCGATGAGCATGCCCAGGGTGGTCAGGGTGAAGGTGGTCAGGCCGATGCTGAGCGCGATGATCCAGATGTTCACCCCGATGAAGGCCAGGCCCACGCCGACGGCGGCCGCGTCGATGCTTGTGCCCACGGCGGTGGCGATCAGGGGCATCAACCCCCGGCGGACGGGGGGCTGCTCCTCGCGTTGGGGCCGAACCCCGTGCCAGACCATGTGCGCCCCGACGCCCGCCAGCAGCACGAAGGCGATCCAGTGGTCGATCTGCTGCACCACCCCGGCGGCGATCAGGCCCAGGCTCCAGCCGATCACCGGCGTGGCCGCTTCGATCGACCCGAAGATCAGCCCGGCGCGCAGGGCCTGGGCCAGCGACGGGCGGTGCGCCGCGCCGCGCCCCACGGACGCGGCGAAGGCGTCGGTGGACATGCTGAGCGACAGGATGGCGACGGCGCCGGGGGTCATGAGCTCACTCCGCCGGACGACGAGACGCGCATCCCACGCCGCCGGCGAGACGGTGGGACGCGCTGGTCTCGCCAGGCGGATGACCTCCGCTGACCGCGCCACGCGCCGAAGCGCGAATATGTTGACGTGGTCCCGGCCTTCAAGGCGGCCGGCGGCTACTCCCCAACGGGAGCGCCTGACTAGCGGCTGAGTCACGCGCGTTCAAGCGGCGGGACGCCGCATGGGGTGTTGCCTTCACGCGATTCGTCCGGTCCTTAAGAAACCCATGAACCCCATCGACTACGCCTTCCTCGCGGTCGCGGTGCTGCTGTTGTCCACGGTGCTGGCGGGCAGCCTGTCCAGCCGGTTCGGCCTGCCGGCCATGATCGGGTTCCTGGCCCTGGGCATGATCGCGGGGTCGGACGGGCCGTTCGGGATCGTGTTCTCCGACTACGCCTTCGCCCAGGTCATCGGGGTGGCGTGTCTGGTGTTCATCCTGTTTTCCGGCGGGCTGGACACGGACTGGAAGCTGGTGCGGCCGTCGGCGGGCCCGGCGCTGATGCTGTCCACCGTGGGGGTCATGATCAGCGCGGGAATCGTCAGCCTGGCTGCGGTCTACCTGCTGGGGTTCACGGTGACCCAGGGGTTCCTGCTGGGGGCGGTTGTGGCGTCCACTGACGCGGCGGCGGTGTTCGCCATCATGCGGGGGCAGGGGGGCGGCGACCTGCGCGAGGATCTGACCGGGCTGATCGAGCTGGAGTCCGGCTCCAACGACCCCATGGCGATCTTCCTCGTGGGGGCGGCGCTGGTGCTGGTGGCGACGCCGGACGCGTCCCTGTTGCCCTTCGTGCCCCAGTTCATCACCCAGATGGGGCTGGGCGCGGTGCTTGGCGTGGTGATCGGCTATGCCCTTCCGTCGCTGATCAAGCGGATGCGGCTGCGGACCAGCGGCATGTCGCTGGTCGTGTCCATCGGGGCGGCGCTGCTCAGCTACGGACTGACCGCCGTGCTGGGCGGCAACGGGTTTCTGGCGGCATACATCGCGGGGATCGTGGCGGGGAACCGCGAGTATCAGGCGCGGCGCACCATCGGCGTGTTCCAGGACGGCCTGGCCTGGCTGGCGCAGGTGGTGATGTTCCTGACGCTGGGTCTTCTGGTGTTCCCCAGCCAGCTGGGCGGGGTCGCGGCGCCAGGTCTGGCGGTGACGGCGGTGCTGATGCTGGTGGCGCGGCCGATCAGCGTTTTCATCTGCCTGGCGCCGTTCAGGCGGTTCGACTGGCGGGCCAAGCTGTTCGTGTCGTGGGCGGGGCTGCGCGGCGCGGTGCCCATCGTGCTGGCGACCTTTCCCATCGTGGCGGGCGTGCCCGGGTCACAGACCATCTTCAACATCGTGTTCTTCGTGGTGATCGTGTCCAGCCTGGTGCAGGGGCCGACCCTGGGCTGGGTGGCGCGCAAGCTGGGCGTCAACGCCTCGAGGCCGGTCGCCGCGTGAGCGCGCTGGACCGGGGCGGCGGCGCGCGCTATCTGGGCCGCTTCTGACATTCAGATTCTTCAGGGCCCGCCATGCTCGCGCGCATCTATCGTCCCGCCAAGACCGCCATGCAGTCCGGCCGCGCCAAGACCCGCGACTGGATTCTGGAGTTCGAGCCGGCGACGGCGCGCACCAACGACCCGCTGATGGGCTGGACATCGTCCACGGACATGAACGGCCAGGTGCGCCTGACCTTCGATACGGCCGAGGAAGCGGTGACCTATGCGGAACGGCACGGCATCCCGTTCAGGCTGCAGGAGCCGCAGGCCGCGCCGGTGATCCTGAAAGCCTACGCCGACAATTTCGCCCCGGGCCGCAAGCAGCCCTGGACGCATTGATTTGTTTGCGGCTACCGCGCCTTGCGCTACTTGAGCCGCGATTTTTCGTTTCGGCTACCGCGCCTTGCGCTACTTGAGCCGAGATTTTTCGTTGCGGCCGCCGCGCTTCGCGCTACTTCACCGCATGCCTGACGGCGCCCGTAGCTCAACCGGATAGAGCATCCGCCTTCTAAGCGGACGGTTGCAGGTTCGAGTCCTGCCGGGCGCGCCAGGGGCTAGCGGTCAGGCGGCCGCTTCGCCGCCCTCCAGCTCCTGCAGCTTGGCCCGGAAATTGGCGCGCTGCGGATCCATCTCGACCGCCCGCCGGAAGCAGGCGAAGGCGGATGTCAGGTCTCCACGTCGGCTGTGAATCTGCCCCAGGGCGAAATTGGCGCGCCCGCCGATGATGGGGTGGTCGGCGATCTGGGTGTAGGCGGCGACGGCTTCGTCCAGCCTGCCCATCCGCTCGATGGCGCGCGCGAGCTGGAGTCTGGCAGGAGTCAGTCCGCTGTTCAGCGCCACGGCGGCGGCCAGGGCGGTCTCGGCGTGGCTGAACTTGCCCAGATGAAGCATGCCCTTGCCGTGCAGGTAATTGGCGTAATCCGAGCGCGGGTAATAGTTCATCGCGCGTTTCGCCAGGCGCGCCGAGTCGCCCCAGCGGCGTTCGATGTCGGCGCGGTGAGCGTCATAGAGTGTCTCGGCGAACTGCTCATCCAGTCCCCAGCCGCCCTCGGGCATGCGCGGCAAATGCTGGTTGTCCAGGAAGGCGTCGATCATCGGGGCGAGGCGGCCCTTGCGGTGCAGATAGCTGACGACGCCGTGCTGCACGCGCCTCAGGGAGTCCGCGAAGACGTTCGGCAGGTCGGCGAGATTGAACGCCGAATAGAGATCAACGGGATCGCTTTCACCGGCGTAGAGGAAAATCGGCGCCCGGGCCTTTTCCACCATGGGCCTCAGGTCGGGAACGGGCGGCGTGAACCCCTTCTCCATCAACCGCTGCACATTGCCGCCGACCAGGTCCATCTGTGTCTCGCACGAGAAGGCCAGGACGCGGGCGCCGAGAGGGACGCCGTGCAGGAAGGCCCCGGTTCCGCCCATTGCGGCGCCGACGGTGTACAGGCTTTGGGCGTCGAGATGCTTCGCCCACTGGCGGAATGACCGGGTCACCTCGGTGCGGTCGCCTCCCAGGCCGTCGATCCCGGCCTGATACCACTGGTTCGGGCCGTTGCTGACGACAATGGCGCTGGCGTCGATGCGCAGGGCCGTATCAAGCCACTCGAAAGAATGATCGGCCGTGTTGGAGCCCGAGAAGAAAATAGCGAGCTTCTCCGACTTGCGGGGAAAGACGCGAAAGCGCGGGTGATCCAGGGGCGTGGGAGAGTCTGGCAAGCTGGTCTCGAAACTGGGGATGAGGTCAGGGCTCGAAATTCGGCGACGCTCCGGCAAGGAGACCGTCGTCGGCTCAGAACGGATGGAGGGTTGCCGGGTTCAGCCCGTGGTGCAGTGGGCCGCCTTGAAGGTCTTGACGATCCTGGAGACGATCCAGTTGTCCACGTGGCGGCCGTCGTCCTCGCGCCAGCTGAAGGGCGAATTGGCCATGACCAGTTCATAGGACGGGAAATAGGTCACGGCGTCGAAGTCGCGGGCGATGGCCCCGATGGCGGCGCGCAGGATGCTCTTGCCCTCGGTGTTGGCCGCGACGATGTCATTGTCCGAGAAGGTGCGGGCCAGCGGCACCGGCGAGACCGTGAAGACGATACGGGCGTCCGGACGCACCTGGGTGATGATCTCCACGATGCGCCTGAGGTTGGCGTAGTTTTCCTCGTACGAGGACATGTGGAACTCGGTCTGCTCCTCGCCGCCGCCCTTGGCGTAGCCGGGCTTCTGACAGGCGATCTTGCCGCTCTGCTTGTTCCTGAAGACCTCGGCCATGCCCATGGTCATGAAGAAGACGTCGGCCTCGCGGATGCCCCGATCGATGGCCGCGTCGGTATGGCGGACCGCCTCTTGCAAGTCCTCAGGCGTGCGGCCGAAGGTGGCGCGGCGATAGGGGTCCTGATAGGCGACCTCGCCCTCCCACATGGGGTCCTTGATGGTCCAGTAATCGTCGGGGGCCTGGGTCCATTCGCCGATGTGGCGCTCGAACTCCTGCCGGATGGTGAAGGTGTTGTAGTAGTCCAGATGCGGATAGCGGGGCAGCCGGTCGATATTGTAGCGGTTCGGGGCCATCGGAATGTGGTCCGTGGGCGGGCCGACCTTGAAGCCCTCGGCCGTGAGAAACGAGCGGATGCGCTCGGCGAAGCAGCTGCCGATGGTGAAGATCTGATCCTCGGGACCGAAAAGCGGCTTCCGGGCCACCGTGATCATCTTGTTCTTGAAGTGGGAACTCCAGCGCGGATTGGCTGATTCCTTGACCACATATTTCTGGAGGGGGGCCTCCGCCGGGATCAGTTCGCCGCTGTTGTCGTCCGCCATGATGGTCTCCTCTGGCTGCGCGCCACACTAGTGCAGCTATGGAACGGGGCCAAGGCGGCTCTCGCGTCAGGCGGCGCCGTCTTGCTCCTTTTCCGGCTTGCGCATAGAGCTTGCCGCCTGATCTTTCGGTACAGGGAAAGCCCATGGCCTTCGGCGACAGGATTCTGGTTCAGGCGCGCAACTATTCCGTCCAGGTCGAGGGGCTGGCCGCAGCGGAGCTGAACCGTAATCTCGGTGAGTACCTGCCGCCCAACTATGCGGTGCGGAAGATGGCCGACGCCTATGGCGGCTACGCCCGCAAGCGCACCAACACCAACGACGAATACCTGCTGCTGCGCCAGACCTTCACCGAGACCCGGTCCAAGAGCCACCAGGTGTTCAGCTCTGTGATCGCCGACCACGTCCCGTCCGAGAAATATGTCCTGTCCCGCAGCATGTTCCAGATCGAGGACCAGGCGACCACCATCCGCGGCGCGGTGCGCTCGCTGCAGAAGACCGGCATGTGGAAGGCGAAATTCTCCATCCCGCCGGCCCTGGTCGAGAGCCTGCGCGACAAGGTGCTGACGCGGATGGAATCGATCCACGGCGACAAGCTGACCAAGATCCTGGAGGGGTCGCCCGAGGCGCCGCCCCAGATCAAGTCCAACTTCTCGTGGATCACCAGCTTCAGCGAGATGTACGAGGTGGCCGCCGATCCGCTGCTGCTGACCATCGTGCATCAGTACATGGGCGTGCCGCCGATCTTCGACGTGCCGGTGGCCTTCGTGAACTCCAACGTGCCGGTCAGCGCCAAGGACCTGTCGGACACGGCGCAGCTTTATCACCACGACATGTACCGGCTCGGGTTCGTGAAGCTGTTCATGTACCTGACCGACGTGGGCCCCAAGGACGGCCCCCACGCCATGATCCCGGGCACGCACCGCGAGCGTCCCGACGCCCTGTGGGCCGACGGCCGCCATACGGACGAGAAGGTGGCCCAGCATGGCCTGATGGATCAGGAAGCGCGCATCACCGGGCCGTCGGGAACGCTGTTCCTGGTGGACACCAGCGCGCTGCACAAAGGCGTCCATCCGGAAGAGAACTATCGCGTTCTGGCCCAGGTGCAGTACGCCAACTCCCTGTTCGGCCACCCGATCGCCGACGCGGAGCGTCCCTTCACCGCCGCGCGCAAATCCGAGAACCCGGATGTGCAGGCCGCCGGGGATCTGGTGAAGACCTACGCCGAAAAGGTCGGCGTGCGGTTCATGCAGGGTATGATCTAGAGCGCCACCCCGTCAGGGCCTGGTCCAGATCGGCCATCAGGTCGGCGGGGTCCTCCAGCCCGATGTGCAGGCGGATCAGCGGCCCCTTGAGCGCGGGCGCATGGCGGCGCAGGGTCATCTGGCTGGTTTCATGGGTCGCCAGACTTTCGAAACCGCCCCAGGAATAGCCGAGGCCGAACAGGGTGAGGGCGTCCAGAAGGGCTTCGGCATCCGCCTCGCTTCCGCCGTTGAAGACCACGCCCATCAGCCCCGCCGCGCCGGCATAGTCGCGCGCCCAGAGGTCGTGGCCGACCGAGCCGGGGAGGGGCGGGTAGAGCACGCGGGCGACCTCGGGGCGGTCCTGCAGCCACGCCGCCACCTGCAAGGCTGATCGTGCGTGTTCGTTCATGCGCAGCGGCAGGGTGCGCAGGCCGCGCAGGGCCAGCCAGGCCTCGTCGGGCGCGGTGTGCCAGCCCATGTCCTCGATGGTGTTGAAGATGGCCTTGCCGATGCGCGCGTCGGAGACGGCGACGGCGCCCATCAGCAGGTCGGAGTGGCCCGCCGCATATTTGCTGATCGCCTGGACGCTGACGTCCACGCCGTGCGCGAGGGGCCGGAAGGCGAGACCGGCGGCCCAGGTGTTGTCCATGACCGTCAGGACGCCCTTCTCACGCGCCGCGGCGGCGACGGCCGGGACGTCGATCATCTCGAAGGTCAGGGAGGCGGGGGATTCGATCAGCAGCAGCTTGGCCCCGTCCATGGCGCCGATGATCTGGTCCGTGGTGGCGTCGGCGGGATGATAGCGCGTGGTCACACCGCGGGCGGCCATGTGCCGGTCCAGAAAGCGGCGGCTGGGCCCGTAGGCGGCGTCGGTGGCGACCACCGTGTCGCCCGGGCGCGTCAGGGCCAGAAGGGGAATGGTGACGGCGGCCAGGCCCGTGGGCGTGAGCCAGGCGTCGATCGCGCCCTCCATCTCGGCGATCAGGGCGCGCAACTCATGCTGAACCGTCATGCCGTCGATGCCGTAGACCGGGCCCAGCGACGGATCTCGCAGGGTCGAGGCGCTGGGGTTCAGAAGGGTCGAGGCCCGCTCGATGGGCGGATTGACCGGGCGGCGGCCCTCCGTCGGCTTGCGGGTCGCCGAACGGATCAGGCGGGTGCGGTCGGAAGGGGATCGGCTCATGAATGCGCCCGTCTGGCTGTGAAAGGCGCCTCGCGGGTTGCGGAGGCATGCCAAAGGCTTCTAACACCTGATGCACGGTTCAGACGAAGGCGAGGATGATGATCGCGCGCGCAATCCGGGCGGGGCTGATGACGGGGCTGCTCATGCTGGCGGCCTGCGGCGACGGCGAGCCCGAGCGTGAGGCGGACCGCGCCCCCGACGCGCCCCTTCCGGCAGAAGAGGCCGCCGAGCCCAGCGAAACCCTGGCGGCGGTGCGCGCGCGCGGACGGTTGAACTGCGGCGTGCACGAGGGCCTGGTGGGCTTCGCCTACACCGACAATCGCGGGCAGTGGCGCGGGTTCGACGTGGATTTCTGCCGCGCCACGGCGGCGGCGGTGCTGGGCGATCCGGACGCGGTGCGGTTCGTGCCCCTGGCCATCGGGGACCGGTTCGAGGCCCTGGCGGACGGCCGCATCGACGTGCTGTGGCGCAACACCTCATGGACCATGGGCCGAGACGCGGGCGAGCGGATGGAGTTCGTGGGGGTCAATTATTATGACGGCCAGGGCTTCCTGGTGCGGCGCTCCCTGGCCCTGACCAGCGCGGCGGAGCTTGATGGAGCCCGCATATGCGTTCAGTCCAACTCCACGACCGCCCTGAATCTTCAGGACTATTTCGCGGTCCGGAACCTGCGCTATGAGCCCGTCATGGCCGCCAGCGAAGAGGAGGCGCGCGAAGCCTATGTGGCCGAGGACTGCGACGCCTTCACCGGCGACGTGTCGGCCCTGGCGGCGGCGCGGACCATGCTGGGCAATCCCCAGGCCCACGCCATCCTGCCGGACGTGATCTCCAAGGAGCCGCTGGGCCCCGTGGTTCGGCGTGGCGACGACCAGTGGGCCGACATCGTGCGCTGGACCCTGAACGCCCTGATCCTGGCCGAGGAACTGGGCGTGACGCAGGAGAATGTGGACCAACTGGCCGAGAACTCGCCGGACCCCAGGATCCAGCGGCTGCTGGGCGTCCAGGACGGGTTCGGATCCATGATGGGTCTGTCGGACGCCTGGGCTCATGACGCCATCGCGGGGGTCGGGAACTATGGCGAGATCTTCGACCGCAATCTGGGCGCCCGCTCGTCCGTGAATCTGGCCCGGGGGCTGAATGCGCAGTGGAACGCCAGTCCGCGCGGTCTGATGTACGGGCTTCCGATCCGCTAGACGGCAGGCGGCGGTCTATTCTGCGTGAACGGGCACATCCGGCCGGGCGCCCCATTCGGCCCACGAACCGTCGTAGACCGCGCTGTCGCGTCCCAGCACCGCCAGCGCCAGGGTCAGGATCGCCGCCGTGACGCCTGATCCGCAGGTGGTGATGACCGACTGTCCGGGCGCCAGGCCCGCGCGGTGGAAGATGGCGGCGAGTTCGGCGGGCGTCCGCAGCGTGCCGTCGGGGCTCAAAACCTCGACGAAGGGAAGGTTGACCGCCTTCGGCATGTGACCGCTGCGAAGGCCCGGGCGCGGTTCGTCGGCCTCTCCACGAAAACGCGCCGCCGGGCGGGCGTCGATCACCTGTGTGGCGGGATCGTCCATGGCGCGCCGGACCTGCATCAGGCCGGCGACCCGGGCGGCCTGAAAGTCTGTGTTGAACACGGCGTGCGGCGTCGGGGTCCCGGGCCCGGTCTCGACCGGCCGCCCCTCGGCCATCCATTTCGGCAGGCCGCCGTCCAGAACCTGGACCCGCCGGGCGCCCATGGTCCGGAAGGTCCACCAGACCCGCGCCGCCGAGAACAGGCCGCGCTCATCATAGACGACGATGTGGTCTTGCTGATCGATGCCCATGGCGCCGACCGCCGCCGCGAACGCCTCGGACGAGGGCAGCATGTGGGGCAAGGGACTGGCGGTGTCCGCCACAGCGTCGAGGTCGAAGCGCACGGCGCCGGGGATGCGGGGTTCGTCGTCGCCCGGACGGCTCCCGTCCATGCGCCAGCTGGCGTCGATGATGCGAACATCGGGGGCATCCAGAAGAGCGGCCAGTTCGTCTGTAGAGAGGAGCGGATGATGGACCATGGGGGCAGATTAGCATGACGGCGGCGGTTGGGACGGGGGCCTTGCGGCTGGTGCTGGGGGATCAGCTCAGCGACGGGCTGGCGGGCCTGCGCGATCTGGATGCCGTCCGCGACGTGGTGCTGATGGCCGAGGTCGAGGGCGAGACCGGCTATGTGCGCCATCACAAGCAGAAGATCGCCCTGGTGCTGGCCGGAATGCGCGCCTTCGCCGCGCGGCTGGGCGAGCGGGGCGTGACGGTCCGCTATGTGCGGCTGGACGATCCGGACAACCGCCAATCAATCGTTGATGAACTGGCGCGGGCCGTCGAGGATCTGGACCCTGAGCGGGTCATTCTGACCGAGCCGGGGGAGTGGCGGCTGGCCGAGGCTTTTCGCGCCTTCGCCGCAGAGTGCGTCGCCCCGGTCGAGGTGCGCGAGGATGACCGCTTCATCTGCGGCCACGCGATGTTCCAGCGCTGGGCCGAGGGGCGGCGCCAGCTGCGGATGGAGTTCTTCTATCGGGAGATACGGCGGCGCACCGGCCTGCTGATGGACGGCGACCAGCCCGAGGGCGGCCGCTGGAACTTCGACGCCGAGAACCGCAAGCGCCTGCCCGCCTCCATCGACACGCCCTCGCGGCTGCGTTGTCCGCCGGACGAGGCCACGCGCGCGGTGATCGCCATGGTTCAGGCCCGGTTCGAGGACCATTTTGGTGACCTGGACGGCTTCGGCTGGCCCGTCACCCACGATCAGGCCGAGGCGGTGCTGGCGGATTTCCTGAAGCACATCCTGCCCGGCTTCGGCGACTGGCAGGACGCCATGGCGGAGGACGAGCCGTTTCTGTGGCATGGGCTGATCTCCACGGCCCTGAACATGGGCCTGCTCGACCCGCTGGCCGTCTGCCGCCGGGCCGAGGCCGAGTACCGTGCCGGGCGCGCGCCCCTGAACGCGGTGGAGGGATTCATCCGGCAGATCCTGGGGTGGCGGGAGTTCGTGCGGGGGATCTACTGGCTGAAGGCGCCGGAGTATCTGCGCCGCAACCATCTGGACGCGGACCGGGCGCTGCCGTGGTTCTTCTGGTCGGGCGAGACCGACATGGCCTGCGTAGCAGACGCGGTGACACAGGCGCGGAGCCACGCGTACGCCCACCACATCCAGCGTCTGATGGTCACCGGCAATCTGGCCATGCTGCTGGGGGTGCACCCGGACGCGGTGGACGACTGGTACATGGTGGTCTTCGCCGACGCCTATGAATGGGTCGAGATGCCCAACACGCGCGGCATGGCCACCTTCGCCGACGGCGGCATCGTGGGGTCAAAGCCCTATGCGGCCTCGGGGGCCTACATCGACCGCATGAGCGACTACTGCGGCGGCTGCGCCTTTGATGTGAAGGCCAGGTCCGGGCCGGGCGCCTGTCCGTTCAACCGGCTGTACTGGGGATTTCTGGAGCGGAACCGGGAGCGTCTGCGCGACAATCCCCGGCTGGCCATGCCGTACCGGACCCTGGACCGCTGGTCAGAGGATCAGCGCGCGGCGCTGGTGCGCGAAGCCGAGGAGGCGCGGGCTGAACTGGGGGCGGTGAAACCGGGCTGAGCGCTCAGTTCCGATTCAGGGCCAGCTGGATCACATTGATGCGGTCGGCGCGGAAGCCGGCCTCGCAATAGGCCAGGTAGAACCGCCAAAGCCGACGGAAGCGGTCATCGAAGCCCATGCGCTGGATCTGGTCCCACGCGCTCATGAACCGCTCATCCCAGCGCTTCAGGGTGTCGGCGTAGGAATGGCCGAACCGCTCGATCCCGCTCCACGCCAGACCCGCGCGCTCCACGATGGGCTGCAGCACCGCCTCGCTGGGCAGCATGCCGCCGGGGAAGACGTATTTCTGGATGAAGTCGGTGCGCTTGTCGTAGCCCGCGAACAGGGCGTCATCGATTGTGATGATCTGCAGGGCGGCCCGGCCTCCGGGCACCAGCACATCGTGGATCTTGCTGAAATAGGTCGGCCAGTACTCCTGGCCCACCGCCTCGAACATCTCGATGGAGGCGACCCGGTCGAACCGGCCCTGGACGTCGCGGTAGTCGATCAGCTGGATGTCGGCGCGCTCGGACAGCCCGGCTTCGGCCAGGCGGCGGGTCGCGTAGGCGTGTTGTTCCGTGGAGATGGTGATGCCGGTGACGTGGGCGCCGACTTCCCTGGCCGCGTACTCCGCGAAACCGCCCCAGCCGCAGCCGATCTCCAGCACCCGATGGCCCGCCTTCAGGTTCATGGCCTGCGCCAGGCGCGCGTATTTGCGGGTCTGGGCGGTCTCCAGAGTCTCGCCCGGCGTCTCGAAGACCGCCGAGGAGTAGGTCATGGTCCGGTCCAGCCAGGTCTCATAGAAGGCGTTGCCCAGGTCATAGTGGGCGTGGATGTTCTTGCGCGCGCCCTCGCGGCTGTTGCGGTTCAGCTTGTGTCTCGTCCAGTGCAGGGCCTGCATGATCACATTGCCGTCGAACAGCCGCTGGATGCCCTCGTAATTGCGCACGAGCACCTCGAGCAAGCCCGCCAGATGCGGGGTGTCCCACTCGTCCGCCATGTAACCCTCGGCGAATCCGATATCGCCGGAGGCCAGGACGCGTTTGGCGAAGCTGTAGTCCTTGACCACCAGGGTCGCCGAGGGCCCGGGCTTCTTGCCCTTCAGTTCATGCACCGCGCCGTTGGGCAATCGAACCGTCAGCCGCCCGATGGCCCAGTTGGCGGCCAGAACCTTCAGAAGGATGCCGAACCCGGTCGGCGTGCGCGCGGCGGTCGCGGCGATATCCGGCGTCACTGCGGTCATCAGAACCTCCCCTCAGGCCTTGTCCCGTGCGGACTTGACGTCCTCCAGAGCGTCCAGGGCGCGTTGTCGCGCCATGGCATGGTCCACGATCGGAGCCGGATAGTCACGCCCCAGCCGGATTCCCGCCGCGGCCAGCACCTCTTTCGGCGCGGTCCATGGCGCATGGATCCAGCGGTCGGAAAGCCCGGCCAATTCAGGAATCCAGCGTCGCACATAGCGTCCGTCCCCGTCGAATTTCTCGCCCTGGGTCACGGGATTGAAGATGCGGAAATAAGGCGCGGCGTCCGCACCCGATCCGGCGACCCATTGCCAGTTCTGAATGTTGTTTCCCATGTCGGCGTCCACAAGCGTGTCCCAGAACCAGGCCTCGCCCTCGCGCCAGTCGATCAGGAGGTCCTTGATCAGGAAGGAGGCGACGATCATCCGCACACGGTTGTGCATCCAGCCGGTGGCCCACAGCTGGCGCATGCCGGCGTCCACGATGGGATAACCGGTCATGCCGCGCTTCCAGGCCTCCAGACCCTCGGCGTCGTCGCGCCAGACCATGGAGTCGAACTCGGGCCGGAAGGCGCGCTCGGCCATGTAGGGGAACTGGTGCAGAAGATGAGTTGAGAACTCGCGCCAGCCGATTTCGCTGACGAATTTCTCGGCCTGTTTGGCCGGAACCCGGCCGTCCTCGGCCGCCTGACGCGCGGCGTGCACGGCCCGCCATGGGCTGATCTCGCCGAAATGCAGGTGAGGGGACAGGCGGCTGGTCCCGTCCTTCCCCGGAACGTCGCGACCGTCGCCGTAGGCCTTGAGCGGGCCGGCCAGAAAGCGGGACAGGGCCTCGCGCGCGCCGGCCTCGCCGGGGGTCCAGTCGAAGTCTTCCGACCAGTCCGGCCGGGTCGGGTGCAGGCTCCAGTCGTCGACGGGTTCGGTTTTAAGGCCCTCGATCCCGTCCAGCGTGCGCGGTCCGTCGCGGGGGGCGGGCTCTTCGACGACCTGAAGCAGCGCCTTCAGGAAGGGGGTGAACACCTTGTAGGGCGCGTCCTGGCCCGTGCGCACCGACCCCGGCCGGGCCAGCATGGTCCCGTTGAAGCCGCGACAGGTCACGCCGTCCGCCTTCAGCCCCTGGGCGATCTCCGCATCCCGCTCCCAGGCGGCCGGCTCGAACAGGCGATTCATGTAGACGGTCTGCGCACCCGTCTCCTCGATCACCGACCGCAAGACCGACTCGGCGTCGCCGGACCGCAGCACGAGCGGGGCGCCGCGATCTTTCAGATCGGCGGCGAGGGCGCGCAGGGACTTGTCCAGCCACCATCTGGACGCCGCGCCCAGGGGGCGGCCGTCCAGTTGCTCATCGTGGATATACAGAGGGATCACCGGCGCCCCGGACTCCGCCGCCTCGGTCAGGGCGGAATTGTCGGCGATCCTCAGGTCGCGCCGAAACCAGACGATGACGGGGGCGGGCGTGTCGTTGGCCACTCAGGCGGTCTCCGTGGTAATCTTGCGTTTCGGTGGCGAGTGGGCCACCTGAACGCCGCATAGATACGTCGTGACCGGCGCTCGGACGCCGCGCCGACTGAAAACATACAAGGATTTGTCTTCGTGAAGCCCAACGCCGTGATCGAACTTTCGCAAGGCCTGTCGCGTCCGGTGCGCATAGGCGGGGGCGGGCGCATCGTCTTTATCGCCGGGCCTTGTCAGCTGGAAAGCCGTCAGCACGCCCTGGAGATGGCCTCAGCGCTGAAGGAGATCGGCGAGCGGCTGGATGTAGGGATCATCTACAAGACCAGTTTCGACAAGGCGAACCGCACCTCGGCCGATGCCGCGCGGGGCTTCGGGCTGGAAGGCTCGCTGCCCATCTTCGCCGAAATCCGCGAGACCCTGGGTCTGCCGGTGCTGACCGATGTTCATACCGAGGAGCATTGCCGCATCGCCGGCGAGGTGGTGGACGTGCTGCAGATTCCGGCGTTCCTGTCGCGCCAGACCGATCTGCTGATCGCCGCGGCGCAGACCGGCAAGGCCATCAACATCAAGAAGGGCCAGTTCCTGGCCCCGTGGGACATGAAGAACGTCATCGCCAAGGTGGTCGGTGCGGGCAATCCCAACGTGATGGCCTGCGAACGGGGCGCCAGCTTCGGCTACAACACCCTGGTGTCGGACATGCGCGCCCTGCCGATCCTGCGCGAGATCGGCTGTCCGGTGGTGTTCGACGCCACCCACAGCGTGCAGCAGCCGGGCGGGCAGGGCACTTCTTCGGGCGGCCAGCGCGAGTTCGTGCCGGTGCTGGCCCGGGCCGCCGTGGCGGTGGGCGTGGACGCGGTATTCATGGAGACGCACCAGGATCCCGACAACGCGCCGTCGGACGGCCCCAACATGGTGCCGCTGGACCAGTTCGAGGCGCTGGCCGCCGACCTGATCGCCTTCGACGACCTGGCCAAGCGCCAGGCGGCGCGCAGGGCGGCGTAGGCCGTCTTGGGCCAGCGCGCGTCCGGCTTGCTGATCCGCCGCATTATCGGCGGCGTGCTGATCGGGTTGGTGGCCCTGATCGTGGTCGCCATCCTGGTCTGGCGCGGCGACATCCTGCGGTCCGGCCTGGACCCGGAAGTGCCGTTCCAGACCTATGATCCGCCGCCCGCGCCGGACTATGCCGAGCGCTCGGCCTGGGCCCTGCTGGAGGAGACCGCGACGGGCGAGGCCGCGGTCTTCTTCGTGCATTCCACCACCTATGACGGCGGTGATCACTGGAACGCGCCCATCGACGAGCCTGGGGCTGAAGGATGGCTGAGGCGTTCGGTTCTGCCCAATCACGCCGCGCTGTTCGCCCGATCGGGGGCGGTGAGCGTTCCACTCTATCGTCAGGCCAGCCTCTACACCCGCCTGACCATCCGCGAGGACGCACGGGAGGCCCGGGCCTTCGCCTATCAGGACGTGCTCGCGGCTTTCGACGCCTGGCTGACCCGCAATCCGGACGGCCCAATCATCATCGCCGGCGTGGAGCAGGGCGGCGAACTGGCCGCCCGGCTGCTGCGCGAGCGGGTCGCTCCCCACGCAGGCCTGCGCGCGCGTCTGGTGGCGGCCTATCTGATGGACGCGGTGGTTCCCGCCGATGAATACGGACCGGACGCGGTTCTGCCCGCCTGCCGCGACCGGGCCGAGACAGGCTGCGTCTTCGCCTGGGTGCAGGTGCGCGAGATGGACGAGGAAGCCCTGAGGCGGCTGGATCGGCGCGCCATGGGCTGGACCGAGCAGGGGACGCTGGAGTTGTTGGGACACCGGCCTTACCTGTGCGTCAATCCGGTGCTGGGGGCGCCGACGGAGCGCCACGCCGAACAGCGCGAGCATCTGGGCGGCGCCAACGCCACGGACCTGGAGTGGGGGGTTCGCCCCGCCTTCCTGAACCGGCAGGTGTCGGCCCAGTGCCAGGGCGGCGTGCTGCGATACTCCCGTCCGGACTCCGACGCGTTCCGTCAGACGGGCTCATGGGCGGATCGCAGAAAAGCGGCGTCCTACAATCTGTTCTATGCCGATCTTGAGGCTGACGTGGAGCGTCGTCTGCGGGCCTGGGATCAGTCCGCCGCCGGTCGGTCGGCCCGCCAGTCGAACAGCGACTCCAGCACCTGAACCGCCCGGCCGCGCTCACCGGTCAGGTCCGGGTCGCGGTGCAGGATCAGGCGGGCGTCGTCGGACGCCGCCAGGATCAGGTCGCGGTGACGCATGGGATCGGCGAAGCGATAGGCGGGAAAGCCGCTCTGTTTCAGGCCCAGCGGATCGCCGCCGCCGCGCAGGCGGAAATCCTCCTCGGCGATCTCGAATCCGTCCTCGGAGCGGCGCAGCACGTCCAGCCGCTCGCGCGCCACCTCGCCCAGATCGCCGTACAGCAGGATGCAGGCGCTCTGTTTCGAGCCGCGCCCCACGCGTCCGCGAAGCTGGTGAAGCTGGGCCAGACCGAAGCGGTCGGCGTGTTCGATGACCATGATGGTGGCGTTCGGCACGTCGACGCCCACCTCCACCACCGTGGTGGCCACCAGCACCGGCACATGGCCTTCGGAAAAGGCGGTCATGACGCTTTCGCGGTCGGCGCCGTTCATCTGGCCGTGGGCGAGGCCCACGTTCAGGCCCAGATGGGCGCGCAGCTCCACGGCGCGGGCCTCGGCCGCCGCCAGATCGATAGCCTCGGATTCGGCCACCAGCGGACAGATCCAGTAGGCTTGGGCCCCCTCCGCCACCGCCGCCTTGAGCCGGTTCGCCACCTCGTCGATGCGCGCCAGCGGCAGGACAGCGGTTGTGACCGGCGTGCGGCCGGGGGGCTTCTCGCGCAGGCGCGACACGTCCAGATCACCGTACTGGGTCAGTTCCAGCGTGCGTGGAATGGGAGTGGCGGACATGGTCAGCAGGTGAACGCCGTCGCGGCCCTTGGCCTGCAGCCGCTGGCGTTCGTTGACCCCGAAGCGGTGCTGTTCGTCGATGACGGCCAGGGCCAGGTCGTGGAACTGGACCGCGTCCTGAAACAGGGCGTGGGTGCCGATGGCCACCGTGGCCTCGCCCGAGGCCAGTGCCGCCAGCTTGGGCCGCCGCTCCGCCGCCGTGTCGCGCCCGGTCAGCAGGACGGCGCGCACCCCGGCGTTCTCCAGCATGGGGGCCAGCCGCTGGTGATGCTGGCGGGCGAGGATTTCCGTGGGCGCCATCAGGGCGGACTGTCGGCCACTGGAGGCCGCGTCGGCCATGGCGATGGCGGCCACGGCCGTCTTGCCCGAGCCCACGTCGCCTTGCAGCAGCCGCCCCATCTGTTCGCCCGAGGCCAGGTCGGCGCGGATCTCCACGACCGCCTGCTTCTGGGCGCCGGTCAGCTCGAAGGGCAGGGCGGCCAGCACCTGTTCGGACGCCGGACCGGGCGTGATGACCGGGGCGCTCACCGTCTGTCGCGACTGGCGCCGCCGGGCCAGGGCCAGCTGGTGCGCCAGCAGCTCGTCATAGGCCAGGCGAAGGCGTGGCGGGGCGTCCGGCGACAGGTCGGCCTCGGTCTGGGGATTGTGCAGGGTCTCCAGCGCCGCGCGCCAGCCGGGCCAGCGCTTGCGCGCGATCCAGGCGGGGTCCTGCCACTCGGGCAGATCCGGCGCGGTCTTCAGCGCCTCCAGAGCCAGACGGCGCACAATGCGGCGCGCCAGCCCCTCGGTGGAGGGATAGACCGTTTCGGCGAGGGGGATGTCGCCCGCGGCCTCCGCCTTGACGACGTCCGGGTGGAGGATCTGGATCTCGTTGTTGAAAATCTCCACCTTGCCGCTGACGACGCGCCGCTCGCCGGAGGGGACAAGCCGTTCCAGATGCGGTCCGCCCCGGAACCAGATCAGGTGCACGAAGCCAGTCGGGTCCGAGGCCCGCACCTTCCACGGGGCGCCGATCTTGTGCGGGCGGATATGGCGGTCGATGACCACGTCCAGAATGGCCACCTCGCCCTCCATGGCCTGATCCGCCGTGGTGGCGCGGCGATGGATGAGGCCGGTGGGCGCCAGGAACAGCAGGTCGCGCACCAGCGGACCGGCCACCTTGCGGATCTGGGGCGCGACCTTGGCGCCCACGCCCTTCAGGGTGGTGACCTCGGCGAACAGGGGAAAGAGAATCTCGGGCCGCATTTCTGCAGCATAGCCGGTGGCGCAGGGTCATGTGGAACGCAAAACCAAGATCGTCCCAAGTCTGCGACTTGGACGTGAATCTTGGTTTCTTGAATGCAGAGGGCCTGATTCACGCATCCGCGGAAGCGCGCAGCGCTTCCACTCAATGCGATCAGGCCCTATGTGAACGCCCTTGTTTGTTTTGACGGAACGGAATGACCCCGTGGCCGAGGAAATCGCACGCCCGCAACCGCGTGAAGAGCGTCTGAAACGCCTGAGCTTCCGCGCCTGGCGGCGGGGCTTCCGTGAGGCGGACATGGTGCTGGGCCCGTTCGTGGACCGGATCGCCGTCGACTATTCGGATGCGCAGCTGGATGTGCTGGAGGCCCTGATGGCCAATGAGGATCAGCCGCTCTACGGCTGGATCATCGAGCGCGAGCCGCCCCCCCCCGAGTTCGATACGCCGGTTCTGACGGACATTCGCGCCTTCATGGCCGAACATGTGGCCGTGGCGGTCCAGAAGGGCATCGGTTGATGGACGGTTCGATCATCGCCGTCGACGACCGCGAGCTGTCAGGCACGCCCGAAGGACTGGACGCGCGCCTGCTGGCCGAGCATCTGGCCGAGGCCGGCGGTGCGGCCCTGTTCGTGGCGCGGGACTATGCGCGGGCGGGCGCCTTTGTTCAGGCATTCCGCTTTTTCGCTCATGACGTTGAGGTTCTTGAGTATCCGGCGTGGGACTGCCTGCCTTACGACCGCATGAGCCCGACGCCTGCGGTCTCGGCCCAGCGGATGGCGGCCCTGACGCGACTGGCGCGGCGTGACCCCGGGGACAGGACGCCGCTGCTGATCGTCGCCACGGTCGGGTCGGTGACCCAGCGCACCCCGCCGCGCGAAGCCACCACGGCCGCCGCCTTCGAGACCCGGGTGGGCCGCGACCTGGATACGGCGGCGCTGGAAGCCTATTTCGCCGTCAACGGCTATGTGCGCGCCTCCACGGTGTCGGAGCGGGGCGAGTACGCCATCCGCGGCGGCGTCATCGACGTGTTCCCGCCCGGCTTCGACGAGCCCGTTCGTCTGGACATGTTCGGGCAGGAGCTGGAGTCCATCCGCTCGTTCGATCCGGGGACGCAGCGCTCGACGCAGCAACTGAAGTCGGTCGAGCTGTCGCCCGTGTCCGAGGTGCTGATGGACGCAGAGGCCGTGTCGCGGTTCCGCCAAGGCTATCTGAACCTGTTCGGCGCGGCGGGGGACGATCCGCTGTACGCCGCCGTCAGCGCGGGCGCACGGCGTCAGGGCGCCGAGCATTTCCTGCCGCTGTTCTATGAGCGGATGGAGACCTTTTTCGATTATCTGCCCGAAGGTTCGACCGTTTTTCTTGACCACCATGTGGAGGATGCACGGGGCGAGCGTCTGACGCTTGCGCGCGACGCCTATGAATCGCGGCGCGAGGCGTCGCAGGGGCGGGGCGGCTCTGCCTATCGCGCCCTGCCACTGGACAGGCTGTATCTGGAAGACGAGGACTGGCGGGCCGTTCTGGCCCCCCGGCCGGTGCGGCGGTTCAGCCCGTTCCAGCGCGACGGCGAGGAAGCGGGCGGCCGTCTGGGCCGCAACTTCGCAGCTGAGCGGGCGCAGGACAGCGTCAATCTGTTCGCCGCCGTGGCCGACCACGCCAAACGCCTGAAAGGGCAGGGCCAGCGCGTCCTGTTCGCCTCGTGGACCGAGGGGTCGTCGGACCGCCTGTCCGCCATGCTGACCGACCACGGGCTGGATCACATCGTCGCCGTGCGGGACTGGCGCGACGTGAAGGCGGCGCCCGAGGGGCTGTATCTGCGCGCGGTGCTGCCGGTGGACACCGGCTTCATCACCGACGATCTGGCGGTGATTTCCGAGACCGACATCCTGGGCGACCGGCTGGCGCGGCCGCGCCGCAAGCGTCGGGCGTCCAACTTCCTGGCGGAAGCCTCGGCCCTGACCACCGGCGATCTGGTGGTGCACCTGGATCACGGCATCGGCCGTTATGAGGGCCTGAAGACCCTCGAGATCCAGGACGCGCCGCACGACTGTCTGGAACTGCTCTATGCGGGCGAGTCGAAGCTGTATTTGCCGGTCGAGAACATCGACCTGCTGACCCGCTACGGGACCGATTCCGACGGGGTGCAGCTGGACCGGCTGGGCGGCGCCGGATGGCAGGCGCGCAAGGCCAAGGCCAAGGAACGCCTGCGCGACATGGCCGAGGGGCTGATCGCCCTGGCCGCCAAGCGCGCCCTGCGCACCACCGACGCTGTGACCCCGCCGCAGGGCCTGTTCGACGAGTTCTGCGCCCGCTTCCCCTATGAGGAGACGGACGATCAGCTGAACGCCATCGGCGACGTGCTTGAGGACCTGGGCAAGGGCCAGCCCATGGACCGGTTGATCTGCGGCGACGTGGGCTTCGGCAAGACCGAGGTGGCCCTGCGCGCCGCCTTCGTGGCGGCCATGAGCGGCCTGCAGGTGGCCGTGGTCTGTCCCACGACCCTGCTGTCGCGCCAGCACTACAAGACCTTCACCGACCGCTTCGCCGGCTGGCCGGTCACGGTGCGCCAGCTGTCGCGCATGGTGCCGGGCAAGGAGGCCAACGAGACGCGCGCGGGTCTGAAGGACGGCTCGGTCGAGATCATCGTGGGCACCCATGCGGTGCTGTCCGAACAGGTCGGGTTCAAGAACCTGGGTCTGGTGATCGTGGACGAGGAGCAGCACTTCGGCGTCAAGCATAAGGAGAAGCTCAAGAACCTGCGCGCGGACGTGCACCTGCTGACCCTGACCGCCACGCCCATTCCGCGCACCCTGCAGATGGCCCTGACCGGCATTCGCGAGATGTCGATCATCGCCACCCCGCCCGTCGACCGTCTGGCGGTGCGGACCTATGTGGCGCCGTGGGACCCGGTGATGGTGCGCGAGGCCCTGCTGCGCGAGAAATATCGCGGCGGTCAGGCCTATTACATCGCGCCGCGCCTGTCAGACCTGCCCGACATCGAGAAATTCCTGCGCGAGCACGTTCCCGAGGTGAAGTTCGTGGTGGGCCACGGCCAGCTGGCGCCGACCCAGCTTGAGGAGGTCATGGGCGCCTTCTACGACGGGTCCTATGATGTGCTGGTCTCCACCACCATCGTGGAATCGGGCCTCGACATTCCCACGGCCAACACCCTGATCGTGCACCGTGCCGACATGTTCGGCCTGGCCCAGCTGTACCAGATCCGGGGCCGGGTGGGCCGGGCCAAGGCGCGCGCCTTCGCCTATCTGACCACCGATCCGAAGAAGCCCATGAGCCTGTCGGCCGAGCGGCGGCTGCAGGTGCTGCAGTCGCTGGATAATCTGGGGGCAGGCTTCCAGCTGGCCAGCCACGATCTGGACCAGCGCGGCGGCGGCAATCTGCTGGGTGACGAACAGTCGGGCCACATCCGCGAGGTGGGCGTCGAGCTGTACCAGCAGATGCTGGAGGACGCGGTCGCCGAGCTGCGGGAGAAGGGCGAGCAGGCCCCCGACCGCGGCTGGTCGCCCCAGATCAATGTGGGCGCCGCCGTCCTTATTCCAGAGAGTTACGTGCCGGACCTGAACGTCCGTCTCAGCCTGTATCGCCGCCTGTCGGACGCCGAACAGTCCACGGACCGCGAAGCCCTGGCCGCCGAACTGATCGACCGGTTCGGCCCGCTGCCGGATGAGGCGGCGCAGCTGCTGCGGATCGTGGAGATCAAGGCCAACTGCCGCACGGCCAACATCGCCAAGATCGACATGGGCCCGCTGGGCGCCGTGCTGACCCTGCGCAACGACACCTTCCCCAATCCCATGGGTCTGGTGGGCGTCATCCAGAAGAACCCGGCCGCGTGGAAGATCCGCCCCGACCAGAAGATTGTGGTCAAGGGCGACTGGCCGTCGGCCGAAGACCGGCTGAAGGCCGCCGAGCGCATGACGGCGGCCCTGGCCAAGGTGGCGGGCGGTGAAGCCGTCAAATGACGATCAGCTTGGCTCAGCCCGGCTTCTGGTGAACCATCCCTGAGCCAATGCTCCGCCGAGGTCTTGGCAGGTGCCGACCCCGCGATGAATGCTGACGCTCTCGGGAGTTCGCATTTCGGCCTCTTCAACTCGCGCGAGCACAACGTCTGGGATGCTGGTTTCTAAGCACGTGATCTTGTTCATGAAGCCGTGATACTGAACTGGCAGGGCGTCATTTGTGATCATCGCTTGAATGTTCAAGTCGTAGGATACGCTGTCCTCGATAGATTCATCACGCGTGTCGAAAATGACCACCTCAACGTTTGATGCACTGCCCTGAGCCAAGATCGCGCTGCAGCCTAGAAACTGAGCTTCAGCTTCGTCATGCGTCATTAGCGTGGTGGAGACGTCCTGCTGGCCCAGTCGCGTCCGATCTTCCGGATCCAGACACGCATTGTCGGGAAGCGCGTGCACAAAAGCTACTGCCACGCCGTCGCGAAAACAGGTGCGCCCACCTCGCTGCCGCGTCACCTCAAACAATTCGAGCGTGTCGGGAAGGGAGGCGAATTCAAGCTGGCAAAAATCGGTGGGTCCTGAACTTGAACCCAATTCTGAGTCCAAGATTGAGGCCTCGGTCCTACCAGTCGTCTGGGGAGCATCACAGCCCGATAGCCAAGCCGTAAGCAGGACGAATGGTACAGTACGACGCAAATCCATGCGTGACCCTTCCGGCCCAGATTGACCGAAGCCTACACAGGGGTCAGGCATTTCTCAATTCGGCCACGAGACTCGTTCCAGACTAAATCCGTAAGGCGTCCCAGGGGCCGGTGATGGCGAGGGTCGCGCCGGGGGAATACAGGTTCACGAACATGACCCGGCCGTCCGGCGACCAGCAGGCGCCCGCGAACTCGGTGTTCGATCCGCCGGGCTCCTCGATGTCCAGGGCGTTGCGCGCGATCGCATAGATGCGGCCGTCGGGCGTCACGCCCTTCACATGCTGGATGCCGCTCTGCTTGTCCTCGCAGCCGATGACGTGGCCGTTGGGGGCGACGGTGATGTTGTCCACATAGTCCAGCACCGCCCGGTCGCCGGATTCCACGAACAGGGTCAGATGGCCGGGCTCGTCCGCCTCGCCGGACTGACCCTCGAAGCGGCTGGGGTCATAGCGCATGATCTGGCCGCATTCGGCCGGACCGCCTGAGGTGCAGGTGAAATAGAGGTGATCCTCGGCCCAGTGCAGGCCCTCGCCGCGCGCGAACACGGCCGCGCCCGCCGCATGGCCGCGCAGGTGCAGGTCGGCGTCGGGGCTCTCCACTTGGTCCATGTCGATCCAACGTACGGCCTTGCGTTCGCCCTGGGCCCAGTAGTGGCCATGCCAGTTGCGGGTGTCGCCGCGCTCGGCGTCGATCAGCACCAGGGCCTGCAGCCGTCCGCCCCGGTGCAGGTTGCGCCGGTCGTTGGGCAGGTAGCGGTAGAACAGGCTGTCGCGCACGTCCTCGGTCAGATAGGCCACCCCAGTGCGGGGATCGATGCACACCGCCTCGTGCCGGAACCGGCCCATGGCGCGGATGGGCAGGGGCTCCACGGCGCCGCGCTCTGCCGCCGGCACCTCGAACACCCAGCCGTGGTCCTGGGGCAGGCCGTCGGCGACGCCGTCCGTGGTCTCCTCGCACGACAGCCACGAGCCCCACGGCGTGACGCCGCCGGCGCAGTTGTTGTTGGTGCCTGCCAGGCTCAGGTGCTGGCGTTCGGTCTGGCCGGTGCGCAGGTTGTAGACGACGGTGGACGTGCCGCCCGCCACCGGGGCGCCGTCGGCCTGACGGCCGTAGATGCGGTCCCAGTTGAAGTCGTCGTCCTGATCGGGGCGGGCGAAGGCGCCGAGGTCGGCCTCCTCGTGGTCCAGTTCATGGTTGCGGACCAGGGCGACCCGGTCGTTGTCGAGCGCGAAACAGCCCATGCCGTCGAACTTGTCCGGGGTCACCAGACCGTCGTCCATGCGCTGGCCCACGCGCGAGATCACGCGATAGGAGAAGCCCTCCGGCAAATCCAGCAGGCCTTCCGGGTCCGGACGCATGGGGCCGTAACCGAACACTTCGTTGCGGGACGGCCCGTCGACGAATCCTCGAGCGGCGGGAACCTGCCCCTGGGCCACGGCCTGCGCGCGGGCGGCGTAGGCGGACAGGGCGGCGGCGGTGGCGGAGGCCATGAAGGCGCGGCGAGACTGGATCATGCCCGGCTCCTAGCAACCCCGGGTCACGGTTTCATGTCAGCGGGCGGACGAACGCCACAGCCGCATCGCCACGGCGACGATGACGGTCATGAACGCGGTCTCCAGCATGCGCTGGGCTGCACCGTGCCACGGGAATTCGGGGGCGATCAGGGGAAGGCTCAGGGCGGCGACCCCGGCGCAGATCATGACCAGCGGGAACAGCCGCGACCAGCCGTCCAGACCGCGCAGGCCCAGCGCCAGCATGAACAGGCCCAACACGCCGCTCAGATAGCCGAGACCGCCAAACAGATCGTGCAGTTGCTGGGCCACGCTGGGGTCGTTGCGCGCACACTCGAAGTCACACGCATAGACGCCGGCTCCCAGAAGCCCGAGCCCATTGATGGCCAGCAGGATTACGCCTGCCGTGCGCATCGCCGAGAAGGGCAGGGCCCTCAGAAACAGCAGCCAGAAAGCGATCAGCAGCACGCTGGTGGCGATGAACAGCGCACTGATCGTCGGCCCGTGTGGCGCGCCCGTCGCGCCCATCTCGCTGATGTGCTGGTGGAGGGAACTGTAGCCCGGGTAGCCGAGGGGGCCGATCAGGATGACGCCCGCCATCACCGCCACATAGGCGATCCCCAGCATTGCGGTCAGACGGTTCATCGCTCTGTCTCCGGTGCTCGTGCAGGCCGAATCCCTAGCACAAGGCCGAGCCAGCCGATGCGTCGGGCGACCTCATAGGTGAGCCAGCAGCCCAGCACCGTGATCCCGATGATGAGGCCGGCCTCGGCGATCAAGGGCAGGCCCAGTTTGGCCAGATGATGCCCGGCCACGACAATGATCGTCTGGTGCGCGATGTAGAATGGGAACACGCCGATGGTCAGATAGCGCAACAGAGGCCCGCCGCGCGTCAGGTATCGCGCGCCATAGCCAAGGATGGCGGCGATGAAGCTCCATTGCTGGATTGCATAGACTATCCGCATGATCCGGCGCAGGGCGTCGGTGGGAACCGTCGCAGAGGCTTCGGGGAAGCTGAGCACATAGGCGGTCCACCCGATCCAGCCGATCAGGCCCAGGATCAAGGCCGGCAGACGAATGCGGATGAAGCCCTGCTTCAGTGTCTCGGACCGCGCGATCAGGAAGCCGAACAGGAAGGCCGAGAAGGACAGGGCGTGGTTGTACCAGTCGTCGGTCAGGGCGTGGGTGATCGGGAAGATCGGGGCCAGCCACCAACGGATCGCCGCCAGGAACAGGATCGGCCAGATCAGCAGGCCCCAGCCGGACAGCGCCTTCTCCAGGACGCCGCCCAGCCGCTTGAGGGCGCCGCGCGTCACCGCCAGCAACCCGGCCAGGATCAGCGAATAGACCAGCAGATAGGCCACGAACCACATGTGGTTCCAGGTGGGCGTGATCAGGCAGCCGTCGCCGTCGCACCAGTTCCCCGAGGCGGTCGCATACCGGATCCAGAAGTCGGCGGTATAGGCATTGTGATAGGGGTCGGCGCCGGGAAGATAGCCGCGCACGGCTTCCACGATCTCGTAATAGCTCTGGGGCGGCACCACCACGAACATGGCGAAGACCAACGGTGGCAGAAGGCGCAGGACGCGCGAGCCCGCCAGCCGCCCCGGCGCGGCGCCCTTCCGCTCCAGCCCATCGAACAGGAACCGCGTCGCCGCGCCGGACACCAGAAACAGCAGGGTCAGCCGCCAGGGATTGGTCAGCAGCATGGCGGGGATCAGCCCGTCCACTTGGTGACTGCTCTTCACGTGCCAGCCCCAGGGCACGTAGAACATCCCGACGTGATACAGAATCAACAGCAGGAAGGCGCCGACCCGGATCCAGTCCAGGTCGTGCCGGCGAGAGGGTGTCGATGCGAGGTCGGCGGTCATGTTGAGGTCCGTTCGTGGTGATCGCGCCGCCGGTGTGGCGCGGGCCGGCGCGCCGCCTCAAGCGGCCGGTGACGCGCGGCTGGGCGGCGGTGACGGACGGACGGGCGCGGTGACGAACGGCGGGTCTGGCGTGACAGGCGGCGAGGCCCGGACAGCCTTCTGGGGCGCGGCCGCCGTCATTGCAGCGGTCGGCCTGGCCGTTGCCGTGGTCAACGCCCTGACCGTCAACGCCGACCGGCCCGATTTCGCGACCTGGGAGCCGTGGAGCTGGGAGCTGACCAGCATCGCCATGGCCCTGTCGCTGATGTGGCTGCCCTGGCTGGCCGTGCGTCGCGCGTGGCCCGGCGGGACGCCGTGGCCTCGTCTGATCCTGATCCACGGGGCGGGGGCGGTGATCTATTCCGCCTTGCATGTGACGGGCTTCGTGATGATGCGCGAGGCGATCTATGCGCTGCACGGATGGACCTACGATTTCGGCCCGATCGCCGAGGGGTTTCCGTATGAACTGCGCAAGGACGTCCTGACCTATCTGGGTTTCGCCGCCACCTTCTGGATATCCCTGCGGCTGCAGCAGCCCCAGGCGCCTGATCAGTCATCGCTGGTGTTCGACATCCGCGACGGCGCGCGCATCATCCGGGCCAAGGCTCATGAGGTCGTTGCGGTGACGGCTGCAGGCAACTATGCCGAGTTCATCCTGACCGACGGCCGTCGTCCGCTGATGCGCACGACCCTGGCCAAGCTGGAGGCCGAGCTCGCGCCGCTGGGACTGATCCGCACGCACCGCTCATGGCTGATCAATCCGGCGCATCTGACGGCGTTGGAGCCGGACGGCTCCGGCGACTGGACCGTCGAGCTGGGGGCGATCCGCGCACCGCTCTCACGGCGCTATCCGGCGGCTCTGGAACGACTGAGGGGCTGATGTCGCAATCCCCCGTTCGGGCGTATGGTGGAGGAAGTGTGCGTCCTCTTCCCTGAAGCCGAGCGGCACGACTGAACGTCGGCCGCAATCCGGAGCGCCGACATGATCCTCTACCTTCTCGCCTTCCTGATCGGGGTCGTTGCCGGGCTTCGCACCATGACCGCGGCGGCGGCGGTCAGTTGGGCCGCCTGGACGGGCGCCTTGCCGCTGGCCGGGACGCCGCTGGCGTTTCTGGGAGCGACGGTGACGCCGTGGATCCTCACTGTTATGGCGCTGGGCGAACTGGTGGTCGACCAGCTGCCGAAGACCTCCAACCGCAAGATTCCGATCCAGTTCGGGGCGCGCCTGCTGATCGGCGGGGTCGCGGGCGCCGCCATCGGGGCGGCCATGGACAATATGCTGACCGGTGCGGGGCTGGGCCTGATGGGCGCCCTGATCGGCACCTATTGCGGCGCCGAGGCGCGGGCGCGCTTGGCCGCCGCCTTCGGGAGGGACCGGCCCGCCGCCCTGATCGAGGACGCCGTGGCCGTGACGGGGGCGGTCCTCATCGTGGCGGCCCTGCCATGAGCGAGACGTTCGACGCCATCATCATCGGGGCGGGGCAGGCGGGGCCGCCGCTGGCGGGGCGTCTGACCGGGGCCGGCCTGTCGGTCGCGGTCATCGAGCGCCACCTGATCGGCGGCACCTGCGTCAACACCGGCTGCATTCCCACCAAGACTCTGGTGGCCAGCGCCCGCACCGCCCATGTGGTCCGCCGTGCAGCCGACTTCGGCGTGACGACCGGCCCGATCGGCGTCGACATGGGCGCGGTCAAGGCGCGCAAGGATGCGGTCAGCGGTGAGTCGCGTTCGGGCGTGGAGTCGTGGCTGGACGGCATGGTGGGCTGCACCGTCATTCGCGGGCACGCCCGGTTTGTCGGCCCCCATGAAGTCGAGGTGGACGGTCGCCGCCTGGCCGCGCCGCGCATCTTCATCAATGTGGGCGGCCGCGCCCTGATCCCCGACATGCCGGGGGTGAAGGACGTGCCGGTTCTGACCAACACCGGCATCCTGGGGCTGGACAGCGTGCCCGAGCATCTGGTGGTGGTGGGCGGCAGCTATATCGGGCTCGAGTTCGCCCAGATGTATCGCCGCTTCGGGGCCCGGGTGATCGTGGTCGAGAAGGGGCCCCGCCTGATCGCCCGCGAGGACGAGGACGTCAGCGCCGCCGTGCGCGAGATTCTGGAGGACGAGGGGATCGCCGTGCGGGTGGGCGCCGAATGCATTCGCTTCGCGCCGCACGCCGACGGCGTCGCCGTCGGGATCAGTTGTGAGGAGGGCGCGCCCGAAGTGGTCGGCTCCCACGTCCTGTTGGCCGTCGGGCGACGGCCCAACACCGACGACCTGGGGCTGGAGGTCGCCGGGATCGAGATGGACGCGCGGGGCTACATCCGCGTGGATGATCAGCTGCGCACCAGCGTCGACGGTGTCTGGGCCATGGGGGACTGCAACGGGCGCGGGGCCTTCACCCACACGGCCTACAACGACTTCGAGATCGTGGCGGCGAACCTGCTGGACGGCGTGGACCGCAAGGTGACCGACCGTATCGACACTTACGCCCTGTTCATCGATCCGCCGCTGGGCCGGGTGGGCATGGGCGAGGCCCAGGCGCGGGAGAAGGGGCATCGAGTCCGGGTCGGCAAACGGCCCATGAGCCGCGTCGGACGTGCGCGGGAGAAAGGCGAGACGGCGGGCTTCATGAAGATGGTTGTGGATGCTGACACCGACGCGGTGCTGGGCGCGGCCATTCTGGGCGTGGGGGGTGACGAGGCGGTGCACGCCGTGCTGGACCTGATGCACATGGGCGGTACGGCGGCGGACATGCGCCGCGTCATGCACATTCACCCCACAGTGGCGGAGCTGATCCCCACCGTGATGGGCGAGCTCGGGGGCTGAGCCGCGCTTGCCACCATCCGGCCCATGGCCTACCCCTCGCGCCCGGAATCACACGGAGACATGTCATGACCGCAGGACCCCTTCTGGCCCTTCTTTTCCCCGGTCAGGGCAGCCAGAGCGTGGGCATGGGCGCGCAGCTGGCCGACGCCTTTCCTGCCGCCCGCGAGGTGTTCCAGGAAGTTGACGACGCCCTGGGCCAGAAGCTCAGCATGATCATGCGCGAGGGCCCCGAGGACCAGTTGACCCTGACCGAGAACGCCCAGCCGGCCCTCATGGCCGTGTCGCTGGCGGTGATCCGGGCGCTGAAGGTGGAATTCGGGGTGGACGTGTCGCGCGCGGCCTTCGTGGCCGGGCATTCGCTGGGCGAGTATTCGGCCCTGGCGGCGGCGGGCGCCCTGTCGGTGGCCGACACCGCGCGTCTGCTGAAGCTGCGCGGCCAGTCGATGCAGAAGGCCGTGCCGGTGGGCAAGGGCGCCATGGCCTCGCTGATCGGGCCGAAGTCGGATCTGGCCCTGGCGGAAGAAGCGGCCAAGGCCGGTTCGGCGCTGGGTGTATGCGTGGTGGCCAACGACAACAACAACGGCAATGTGGTGATTTCCGGCGAAAAAGCCGCCGTGGACCGGGCCATCGAGAAGGCCAAGGAGCTGGGCGCGCGCGCCATTCCGCTGAACGTCTCGGCGCCGTTCCACTGCCCCCTGATGCAGCCGGCCGCCGAGGCCATGGCCGACGCCCTGGCCGATGCCAGGATCATCGACCCCTCCGTGCCGGTGGTCGCCAACGTCACCGCCAGCCCCGAAACCGACCCGGAAGTCATCCGCCGTCTTCTGGTGGAGCAGGTCACCGGCCGCGTGCGCTGGCGCGAATCCATGGAGTGGATGGCCGGCGAAGGCGGCGTGCTGCGGTTCGCCGAGGTCGGGTCGGGCAAGGTCCTGACCGGCATGGCCAAGCGCATCGCGCCGGACGCCGAGAGCGTCGCCCTGAACGGGCCGGAAGAGCTGGAAGCGTTCGCCCGGTCCCTGTGAAGAGCCTCAACTGATCAGGGTCAACCACGCATCCTCGGTCAGAACCGTCACGCCGTGCTTCTCGGCGTCCTTGAGCTTTGAGCCCGCGCCGGGGCCTGCGACCACATAGTCGGTCTTCTTCGACACGGAGCCTGAGACCTTGGCGCCGAGGCTTTCGGCCCGGGCCTTGGCCTCGTCGCGGGTGAAGCGTTCCAGCGATCCGGTGAAGACCACCGTCTTGCCCGAGACGGGGGAGTCCTGGGTCGGGCGTTCGACCGGTTCGATCTCGGTCAGCTCGGCTTCCAGCGCCGCGACCACGGCGAGGTTGTGCGGCTCGTGGAAGAAGCGGGCCAGTTCGCGTGCGGCGACGGGGCCGACACCGGAGACGCCCGCGATCTGGTTGAGGATATCGGAGGGGCCCTGCTCGCGAGCGACGCGGGCCCATTCGACGACGGCGGGCCACTCACTGGCCAGTTCGGCCAGGCCGCGGCGGGCGGGCGCCGCCATGCCGGGGAAGGCGAGGGCGATCTTCTGGTCCAGCGGCGCGTCGGGCCAGGGATCGTCGGCGGGGGGCCGCGCCTCGGCCATCAGGGTCAGAACCCGGGGCGAGATGGCGTGGGTTTCGGACAGGCGGGTCCAGGCCTCGCTGGGTACGCCCTTGGCGGCGGCCAGGCAGGCGGCCTTGAGCGCGTCCCAGGTCTCCCAGGCGCGGGCCAAAACCAGCGAGGTCTGTTCCCCGATATCGCGAATGCCGAGGCCGAAGAGGAAACGGTCCAGGGCGATGATGCGGCGGGCGTCGATGCCGGAGACCAGATTGGCCACGCTGGTTTCACCGTAGCCGTCTTCCTCGCGCAGGGCGTCCAGCTTTTCGGCGTCGCGGGCGAGGCGGAAGATGTCGGCGGGTTCGTTGATCCAGCCGCGGCCGTGGAAGGCAGTAAGCTGTTTTTCACCAAGACCTTCAATGTCGAAGGCGCGACGGCTGACAAAATGCTTGAGGCGTTCGATAATCTGGGCCTCGCACACCAGACCACCGGTGCAGCGCCGCTTGACCTCGTCGCCCTCCCGCACGGCCTCAGAGCCGCAGACGGGGCAGTGGTCTGGAAAATCGAAGTTTTTCGACGCCTTGGGGCGTTTTTCTAAGACCACGCCGAGGATCTGCGGGATCACGTCGCCGGCGCGCTGAAGGATCACCGTGTCACCGATGCGGACGTCCAGCCGGGCGATCTCGTCTTCATTGTGCAGGGTGGCGTTGCGCACCACCACGCCGCCGACCGTGACCGGGTGGAGGCGGGCGACGGGGGTGAGGGAGCCGGTGCGGCCCACCTGGATGTCGATGGCCTCCAGCACTGTGGTGGCCTGCTGCGCCGGAAACTTGTGGGCCACGGCCCAGCGCGGGCTTCGGGCCACGAAGCCGAGGCGCTTCTGCCAGTCCAGCCGGTCGACCTTGTAGACCACGCCGTCGATGTCATAGCCCAGCGTGGCGCGGTCGGTCTCCAGCCCCCGATACAACGCCATCAGCGCCTCGGCGCCCTCGACGCGCGTCGAGCGGTCGTTGACGCGGAATCCCCAGGCCTTGAGCCGTTGCAGGGCGTCCCACTGGGTCTCGGCGAAATCGTCGGAAAACTCGCCCCATGCATAGGCGAAGAAGTGCAGCGGGCGCTGGGCGGTGATGGCCGGGTCTTTCTGGCGCAGCGAGCCTGCGGCGAAATTGCGCGGGTTGGCGTAGGTGCGCTTTCCGTCGGCCTCGGCGGCGGCGTTGAAGGCGTCGAAGGCCTCGGTGGGGGCATAGACCTCGCCCCGAATCTCGATGCGGTCGGGCCAGCCGGCGCCGGACAGACGGTGCGGAATCTCCGCGATGGTGCGCAGATTGGCGGTGACGTCCTCGCCGGTCCTGCCGTCGCCGCGGGTGGCGCCGGTGGTCAGCTCGCCGTCCACATAAAGCAGACTGGCGGAGAGACCGTCGATCTTGGGCTCGGCGGTGAAGGCGACGGCTTCATCGGCGGGCAGCTTCAGGAACCGGGCCACACGGGCGGCGAAGTCGCGCACCTCGCCCTCATCGAAGGCGTTGTCCAGGGACAGCATGGGCACGCCGTGGCGCACCGGCGCGAACTGGGTCGAGGCCGCGGCGCCCACGCGCAGGGACGGCGAATCAGGACTGACCAGATGGGGGAAACGCGCCTCAATGGCGGCGTTGCGAACCTTAAGCGCGTCATAGTCCGCGTCGCTGATCTCGGGCGCATCCTGGCCGTGATAGAGCAGGTCGTGGTGCGCAAGGGCCTCGGCCAGACGCTGCAGCTCGTCCGCCGCTTCGGCTTCGGTCAGGTTCTCGACGGGGGTGTCAGGCATCGGGGATTCGTCCGCTGATTGTGCCGCAATCTAGGACCCTTGCCAGGCGGCGTCATCGGCCGAGGCGCAATGACAGTTCGTTTAGCTGACGACGCGTCCAGGAAGCGCTAGAGCGGATTGAAACCTCACGGAGTTCCCTATGCGCCTTCCCGTCCTTTCGGCCGCTGTCGCCGCCCTGATTCTGGCCGCCTGCGAAACGGGGCCGGCGCCGGTCACATCCGCCCCGGTCGTCGAAACCGCCATCCCGGCGGAGTCACGGCAACTGCTGGAGGACCTGCGCATCCTGTCCCACGACGACATGGAGGGCCGCGACACGGGCTCGCCGGGCGGGCAGCGGGCGCGTGACTATATCGTGTCACGGCTGGAGGCGCTGGGCGTCGAGGCGCCGCTGACCGGACGGCTGCAGGCCTGGAGCGCGCCGAACCGCAGCCGCATCGGTGCGGCCAGCTACGATGGGGTCAATGTTGTGGGCCTGATTCGCGGGACCGCGCGGCCGGACCGCTACGTCGTGGTGACGGCCCACTACGACCACATGGGGACCTATCAAGGTCGGCTGTACAACGGGGCCGACGACAACGCCTCGGGCGTGGCGTCCATGCTGGAGCTGGCCGCACGGCTGAAGGCGGCGCCGCCCCGCCATTCGGTGCTGTTCGTGGCGCTGGACGGGGAGGAGCGTGGCCTGATCGGGGCCGACCAGTTCATCCAGCGCCCGCCCGTGCCGCTGGAGTCCATCGCCCTGAACGTCAATCTGGACATGACCGCGCGTGTGGACGACGGCTATCTGTGGGCCACGGGGACCTGGCAGTATCCGCAGCTGCGTCCGATGCTGGATCCGATCCAGCCGGTCGGCAGCGTGCGGCTTGTCATGGGCAAGGATACGCCCAGCGATACCGGCGCGGACAACTGGGTCAACAGCTCGGACCACGCCGTATTCCACCGGGAGCGCATCCCGTTCGTCTATTTCGGCGTGGACTATCACCCCGACTATCACGAACCGACCGACGACTATGAGCGGGTCGTGCCGGCGCGCTTCATCGCGGCGACAGAACTGATCGTTCAGGGCTTCCGCGCCCTGGATGAGGGCCTGGCGCGCTAGACGGCGGCGGCGGGGGATGCTTCCCTCGCGCGGTCATGATCGAGGGGGATGTGATGCGCAGATGGATCATCGTGGGCGCCGCGGCGCTGGCCGTCGCGGCCTGTGAGCGGCAGGCGGCCGAACCGCCGGTGGACGCCGAGCCGGTGGAGGCCGAGGCGACGGATCAGGCGGGCCGCCTGAGCGGTTTCAGCCACGAGGTCAGCCAGGATGTGTCGGGCTATTACATGCCTGCGACGCCTGTCGAGATCGGGACTTGGCGGCTGACCAACATCATCATCCTGCCGCAAAGCGACATGGAGGCCTGGGAGGGCGGCGAGCAGGGCGATGTCTATGGCCCGATCATGATCGAATTCGACGACACGGCCAGCCCGACCGGGATGAACGAGTTGGGCCAAGAGTATCACACGGTCTCGGCGCGCGTGCTGCCTGAGGCCTACGAGATCACCGACACGCGGGTGCGCTTCCGGGGCCGGTCGCCGGACGTGGGGATCGTCACCCTGGACGCCGAACTGGATGGGGACGCCCTGGGTCTGGCGCGCCGCAACCTGGGCTCCAGCGAGGGTCCGGTCCTGACCGGAACAATGACCGTCGGCGATCGCACCTTCGAGGGACAGTCGTTCCGTTGGTGGATGGGCGACTGAGCGGGGTCCGCCCCACTGGTCTGAATCTGACAATCCCGTTTCTGACCCCGATTTCACTTGGGTCCGCGCCGTCATTCGCGCGATAAGAGCGGCCTAGGATAAGGAGGGCTTCATGGTCACCTGGATTATCATCGGCGTCGTTGTCGTCGTACTGCTGTTTCTCGTCGTCGGCGCCTACAACAAGCTGGTGGCGCTGGATCAGGCCGCCGATCAGTCTTTCGCGGACATCGACGTGCAACTGCGTCAGCGTCAGGATCTGATCCCCAATCTGGTCGAGGCGGTGAAGGGATATGCGAGCCACGAACGCGGCACGCTTGAGGCCGTGACCCAGGCCCGCGCCGCCGCCCAGTCGGCCGGCAGCGTCAATGAGAAGGTCCAGGCCGAGAACATGCTGACCGCCGCCCTCGGGCGTCTGTTCGCGGTGGCCGAGGCCTATCCGGACCTGAAGGCCAGCACCAACTTCCTGCAGCTCCAGAACGAGCTGTCGGACATCGAGAACAAGCTGGCCGCCGCCCGCCGCTTCTTCAACAATGCGGTGGCCGAGTTCAACGCGGTGCGTCGTCAGTTCCCGACCATTCTCTTCGCCGCTGTGGTTGGCTTCGCCTCGGACAAGCCCTTCTTCGATCTGGGCGAGTCGGACCGCGCGGCCATGAACGCCGCGCCGCCCCAGGTGAAGTTCTAAGCCCTCATGGCGTTTTACGGTCAGGCCGTCGGGCTCAAGACCCACATCTGGGCCAACAACACCCGGTCGATCCTGCTGCTGGCGGGGTTCCCCGTGCTGCTGGTGGTGATCCTGTACGGGCTCCAGTTGGTACTGATGGGGTTCGGAGTCATCCCGAGCTCCGGCGGCGAGCTGGGTGACGACATGGCCCTGGCCGCCAGCATGCTGGGCTGGACCGTGCCCACGGCCCTGGGGATCGCCGCGATCTGGTTCGCCATCTCCTATTTCGGCAGCCAGGCCATGATCGACGCCATGACCGGGGCGAAGAAGGTCGAGCGGCGCGACGAGCCGGAGCTCTACAACCTGCTGGAAAATCTCTCCATCTCGCGCGGCATGCGTACGCCGACCCTGCGCATCATCGAGCGGCCTGAACTGAACGCCTACGCTTCGGGCCTGCATGAGGGCCGCTATTCCGTCACCGTCACGCGCGGCCTCATGGGCGCCCTGGACCGGGACGAGATGGAAGCCGTGCTGGCCCACGAACTGACCCACGTCATCAACAAGGACGTGCGCACCATGGTGATCGCCTCGATCTTCGCGGGCATCATCAGCGTCATGGCCGAGCTGGTGTTCCGGGGCCTGTTCTATTCGCGGGGCGGGCGCGGCGGAAACAACAAGAACGCGGGGCCCTTGATCCTGATCGGCCTGGCCATCGCCGTGATCGGCTTCGTGCTGGCGGCGGTGATCCGCATGATGCTGTCGCGCACCCGCGAATATGTGGCTGACGCGGGCGCCGCCGAACTGACCAAGAACCCGGACGCCATGATCTCCGCCCTGCGCAAGGTGTCAGGCCAGTCCAAGCTCGAGGCGCCCGACGAACTGCGCGGCATGTTCCTGGATAATCAGGAGAAGGGCGCCGGCTTCGCAGGCCTGTTCGCCACCCATCCGCCGATCGAGAAGCGCATCGACGCCCTGGTGCGGTTCGCGGGCGGGCGGGATCTGCCGCCGGTTGAGCCGCGAACGGCGCCGTCCACCTCGGTTCCGCCGACCTACTGAGCCGCGCCTGAGCCGCTGATCAGCGCCGAGCGCTCATCCGCCGTCAGCATGCGCCATTTCCCCTCTGGCAGGTCGCCCAGGGCCAGCGGGCCGATGCGGACGCGGTGCAGGTCGGTGACGCGCAACTCCACCAGATCGCACATGCGCCGAATCTGGCGGTTTCGGCCCTCGGTCAGGATGAAGCGCATCGTCTGGCCCTGCACCACCGTGACGCGGGCGGGCTTCAGCTGACGATCGTCCAGCTCCAGGCCGTGACGCAGCAGGCTCAGCTTGCGCTCGGTGATCGGGCCCCGGACGGTGACCAGATACTCCTTGTCCAGCTCGGACTGCGGCCCGATGACCGCCTTGGCCACGACGCCGTCGGTGGACAGCAGCAGCAGGCCTCGCGAATCCTCGTCCAGCCGCCCGATGGGGGGCAGGGACGCATCCTTGGCCGGGACTTGACCCGCGCCCATGCGGTTGGCGCCGGTCAGCAGGCGTACAGCCGGGATCTTGCCCGGCTCAGGCTGGCCCGAGACGTAGCCGACGGGCTTGTGCAGGACGATGGTGACGCCGGAGGCCAGTTCGGCCTCGGCGGCGTCGCTGAGGATCAGGGTCTGGCCCGGTTCGATCTTGCGGCCGGGGTCGGTGACCACCTCGCCGTCGATGCGCACCAGACCCTGGCCGATCAGGCCCTCGGCCTCGCGGCGCGAGCAGACGCCGGTCTGGCCCAGCCACTTGTTGATGCGGACGGGTTCGTCGCCGTCGTAGGTGCGGGTGAAGGCCATGGTCGGTCCGTGAAGCGGGAAGGCCCCTTTTGGCGGCGCGCAGTCTTCACGGCAAGGCTGTGCGGTTGACCCTAAGGGCCAAAGACCTATATCAGAAGCTATCCACATGACGGATCGCCTTGGCCCGCCCCGCGCTTGACGCGGCGGCGGCTCAACCCGTCGGCTCAACCCGTCATTTTCGTGTCTTTGACGCGAAAGCGTGAGGAAATGGACGGCGTCGTGCTGTCCGTCGACTTGAGATCAACCTTTCAGGAGAAGCATGAACGCTCAACGCAACGCCGGTAAATCTGGAAAACCCCGCGGCGGATTTCGCCGTGCACCCATTCGCGCCCGTGTGGGCCTGGCCATGCGCCGCTCGATGGACTTCGGCCCGCTGGGCGACGTCGAACAGCTGATGCAGTACGAAGGCATCTCCATGGCCCCCATCTCCACCGGCGACGCGAGCATGTCCGTCGGCGGCGTGACGGTGCTGCCGACCGCCAAGATGAGCGACATCGAGGACGGCTCCATGGCCGGCCTGATCATCCCGGGCGGCGCCCCGGATTCCGCCGCCGAGGAAAAGGTGGCCAACATGATCACCACGGCGCGCGCCAACGGCATGACGGTTCTGGCTTTCGGTGAAGGCGTCGCCCAGGCGGCCCGCGCCATGGACATCGACCCGGCCACCCTGGCCGATGCGCCGGGCGCGGTCATCGACAGCGAGGGCGCGACCCCGCTGATGACCCGCGAGCAACTGAGCCTGGTGGCCCAGACGCTGGGTTAAGTCTTTAGGCTAGACCTTGCGGAACAGCAGGCTGAGATTGTTGGCCGGCATCTCGACCCGCAGGGTCAGACGCAGGCCGTGATCCCGCGCCAGCTGCGAAACGTCTTCGAGAGCCCGCAATCCCCATTCGGGGTTGCGGGCTTTCAGATTCTGGTCGAAGTCCGCGTTTGACGGGGCCAGCGGAATGTCGGCCTCGCGGTAAGGGCCGTACAGATAAAGCAGGCCGCCAGGGACCAACACCTCGGCCGCCCCGCCCATCAGGCCCTCGGTTGCGCCCCACGGGCTGATATGGACCATATTGATGCAGACGACGGCGTGGAACGGACCGCTCGGCCACGTGGCCGGATCGGCGGCGTTCACGGGTTCCGCCGCCCGGAGATTGTCCAGTCCCGATGCCTTGCGCCACGTCTCGATCCCGTCGCGCCCCTCGGCGGACGGATCGCTGGGCGTCCAGTCCAGATCGGGCAGAGCGCGCGCGATGGCGGCGGCGTGCTGGCCCACGCCGGAGGCGATCTCGAGCACCCGTCCGCGTCCGGGCAGATGCGCCTTGAGAACCTGAAGGATGGGCCCGGTGTTTCGATCAGCGGCCGGGGAGGTCGGCGGGGCTATTGTCACCGCGACCCGTTCCACCGCTCAAGGAAGGCGACCTGTTCAGCCGTGGCGGCCGCCCGATCGGCCGCACGGGGCGCTGCGTCCGCAATGCCGTTCCGACAGACAGCATTTATGGTGAAGGCGGCCAGAGTGTGCGGGATGATGCCCGAGGAGGATTCTGGCCCGGTCGTCTCCACCAGCGTTTCACCCTGAAAGGTCCGGGTTTCCAGCACCGCGACGGTGCTGTCTCCGCAGACGTAACGCATCCGTCTCAGGGTCCAGCGTTCAGGGTCGGAGTCCATGGAAGCGGGCTGGTGCAGCATCATCTCCCAATGCTCGTTGATGTAATGTTCTTCGCTCTCGGGCGGCCCAGGGGCGTCGTTCTCGCTGATCCAGCCAATGACGGGCTGGCCCCCCGGATCATAAGGCACGCTCAGCATCATGGCCCATGGGCCAGTCGGATCTTCAGCCGGCTGTGCATTCGAGGCCCAGGCGACGAGCATGGCGGCTGTAGCGATGATGGCCGGCGTGATGCGCATGATGTCGTGCCTTCCTTGAACTCTGCGACTGTCGCTGGCGTGGCCGCTTAAGGCAAGATCATGCCCTTCGTTGTCAGCTCCCGGCGCCCGACGGGTCGAAATGTGCGCCGGTTGACGCCGCGTCAGAAGGGGTGTTTCTGCCATCGCGTAACACGGCGTGATCGTCGTGAGGCCACGGCGGCGACAGATCGCCGGGCCCGGAAGCTCAGGGAGACGTGCGTTGGACATCGAGATGATTCCGGGGCTTGAGGCCGTCCCGACGACACACCTAGGCCTGGTTCAATGGGTGGCCGAGATCGCCGCCCTGACCAGACCGGACCGGGTGCACTGGTGCGACGGGTCCCAGGCCGAGGCCGACGCCATCGCCGCCGATCTGGTCGCGCGCGGCACCCTGCGTCCTCTGAATTCCGAAACAAGGCCCGGCTGCTACTACGCCGCCTCGGACCCCAAGGATGTGGCGCGGGTCGAGAGCCGGACCTTCATCTGCTCGCAGGACGAGGCCGACGCCGGACCGACCAACAACTGGTCCGACCCGGTCGGTATGCGCGAGCGCCTGAACGGCCTGTTCGATGGCTGCATGGCGGGCCGCACCATGTATGTGGTCCCGTTCTGCATGGGGCCGCTTGGGTCGAAGATCAGCGCCCTGGGCGTGGAGATCACCGACAGCGGCTATGTGGCCCTGTCCATGCGGATCATGACACGCATGGGCCAGGCGGCGCTGGACCAGTTGGGCGAAGACGGGACCTTTGTGCCCGCCGTCCATACGCTGGGCGCGCCGCTGGCGCCTGGAGAGGAAGATGCGCCCTGGCCCTGCAACGACGAGAAGTGGATCGTGCATTTCCCCGAAACGCGGGAGATCTGGTCCTACGGCTCGGGCTATGGCGGCAACGCCCTGCTGGGCAAGAAGTGCTACGCCCTGCGCATCGCCTCGGTGATGGCCCGCGACGAGGGCTGGCTGGCCGAGCACATGCTGATCCTGAAGCTGACCGACCCCAAGGGGCGCGTGCACTATGTGGCCGCCGCCTTCCCCAGCGCATGCGGCAAGACCAATCTGGCCATGCTGCAGCCGACCCTGGACGGCTGGAAGGCCGAGACGGTGGGCGACGACATCGCCTGGATGCGCTTCGGCGACGACGGGCGGCTGTATGCGGTGAACCCGGAGGCCGGCTTCTTCGGCGTGGCGCCGGGCACCAGCCGCAACACCAACCAGAACGCGCTTGCGACCCTGACGAAGAACACCGTCTTCACCAATGTGGCCCTGACGGCCGACAACGATGTGTGGTGGGAAGGTCTGACCAAGGATGCGCCCGAGGGCCTGACCGACTGGAAGGGGCGGCCCTACGATCCGTCGTCCGGCGAACCGGCCGCGCACCCGAACTCGCGTTTCGCCGCCCCGGCTGAACAATGCCCGACCATTGCGCCCGAGTGGGAAGACCCGGCGGGCGTGCCGATCTCGGCCATCCTGTTCGGCGGCCGTCGGGCCAACGCGGTGCCGCTGGTGACCGAGGCCTTCGACTGGGAGCACGGCGTGTTCATGGGCTCCACCGTGGCGTCCGAAGGGACGGCGGCGGCGGAGAACCGGGTCGGCGAGCTGCGCCGCGATCCCTTCGCCATGCTGCCGTTCTGCGGTTACAACATGGGCGACTATTTCGCCCACTGGCTGGCGCTGGGCGAGAAGGCCGATGCGGCGAAGCTGCCGCGCATCTTCTTCGTCAACTGGTTCCGCAAGGATCAGGACGGCCGCTTCATCTGGCCGGGCTTCGGCGACAATGTGCGGGTGCTGAAGTGGATCACCCAGCGGCTGGAAGGCGAGGCCGAGGCGGTCGACACGCCTGTGGGCCATGTGCCCACAGCGGAGTCGCTGGATCTCACCGGCGTCGATCTGACGGAAGCGCAACTGGAGACCCTGCTGGACGTAGACCCCGAGGTCTGGAGCGAGGAGGCGGCCCTGATACCGGCCTTCTTCGAAAAGTTCGGCGACCGTCTGCCGAAGGCGCTGTGGCGACAGCACGAGGCCCTGATCAAACGGCTGGATCGCGCGCGGGCGGCGCGGATGGCGGCCGAATAGCTTGAAAAAGGACGCGCGTCGGTCGATGACGGCGCGTGTCATCATCCAGCGAAATTCTCATCATCGGCGCGGGCGTTCTGGGCCTGACCACCGCAGTTGAACTGACCCGGCGCGGACGGCGTGTGACCGTGGTCGATCCCGGCGGCGACAACGCCTCGTCGGTCGCGGCGGGCATGATCGCGCCCGCCATGGAAAGCGCCCTGGAGAACACGACGCGCGAGCGGGCCGAGATGTTGCGCGCCGCCCGTGACCTGTGGCCGGATTTCGCGGAGCGCCAGAGCCTCATGATCTCAGCCGAGGGCTCGGAGTGGCGCGGACCCGACGCCGCGGCGGTGGCCGAACGGCTGTTGGGAACGGGGTTTGCGGCCAGGGCGGAGAACGGCGTCGTCAGGACGCCGGAAGACTGGCGCATCGAGGCGGAACCCGCCCTGACGGCGCTCAGGGCTGCGCCGGGCGTCACCCTGGTTCAGGGTCGGGCGGCGCGTCTCGAGACGGAGCATGGATTCTGGCGTGTGGTGCTGGAGACCGGGCATGTGCTGTCGGCCGGCGCCGTCATTCTGGCGATGGGCGCCCATGCGGCCCCGGCCGGGCTGCCCCCCGAAGCCGCCCGTCTGCTCGGCCTGATTCGTCCTATCCGGGGCCAGCTGGAGCAACTCTTCGGACTCACCGTCGAATGCATGAGGCGGGGCCCGGGGGCCTATGTCGCGCCCATGGGCGGCGGCGTGATGGTGGGGGCCAGCATGGATTTCGATCGCCGCGACCTGACGCCCGACGCGGTCCAGGCCCGACAGATGCTGCAGGCCGCCGCGCGTTTCTTTGACCTGACGTCCATCGGCACGCGGCGGACCCGCGTGGGCGTCCGCGGCGCCTCGCCCGACGGCCTGCCCATGGCGGGGGCGCTGGGGGAGGGGTTGTTCGCCGCCCTGGCGCCGCGCCGCAACGGCTGGTTGCTGGCGCCGGCGGTGGCCCAGACGGTGACGGCGGCCGTCCAGGGCGAGCCGAAGACGGCCTTTGCGGCCGCCTTCGATCCCGTGCGGTTCTAGTTGAGCTGGAAGGTCAGGGGGATGGTGACCACGGCGCCTTCCACCGCCTGGCCGTTCACGGTGCGGGGGCTGAGGCGGAAGTGTCGCGACAGCTGCATGGCCGCCCGTCCGAAGCCGTGTCCGCCCGGCGTTTCAGACATCACCGAACAGCCGGTCAGACTGCCCCGCGCCGTGACCGAGCACTGCAGGGTGGCTGAGCCCTCGGTTCCGTCACGCATGGCGCGGTCCGGATAGGCCCGCGCCATCTGATCGGACGTTGGTCTGGCGATCCAGCGGGGGTTGGTGATCACGGGCGGTCCAACCGAGGGCGCGGCGGGCTGCGCTTGAGGTTCGACAACCGCACCAGGCGTCGGCGCGACGACGATAGGATCAAAATCGCCGACCGAGGGCGTGTCGAGGGGTGGGATCGCCAGGATTTCCCTCGGCTGAACAGGGTTCGGCGCCGGGCGGTGGATGGCCGTCGGGGGCGGCTGGGTCTGGGCGACCTCAGGTTCGGGCGGCCGCGGGCGCTGCATGATCTCGATGATCGTGGTCGGGGGCTCTGGCGTAGCTTCGGGCGCCCGCAGCTCGAATCTTTGCTGGTACAGCCACACGCCGGCGGCGCCGTGCACCAGAAGCGAGGCGCCCACCGCCAGCCAGACCCAGCGGGGAACCGGCCGCTTGCGGTTGTTGAAATCCAGCGGATGAACCGAACCGGCTCCGCCTGCGAGCTTCATCATCATGACGTCCACTCCCTTGTTCACAAAGGCCGGACCGCCGAGACCGACGTCCGACGAACGAAGTGTCGCGCCTGGGTTGTGGCGACTTTACGGCGGCGCTTGATCAGCAGACCGTGATGGCTGCGAGAGCCATCTGTGGATGGTAGGTGTTCGTTAACGAAGTTTAGGGTTTCGTTAACCAACGTAAACGACCGTCAACCTTATGAGCATCGCAGCGATTCCCTCATCCGGCGGCGTGGAGGCGGCCATTCGGCGCGCCTCCAGCGCGACCGGCGTGGATTTCGACTTCCTGATGCGTACGGCCCGGCGTGAAAGCGCGCTGAACCCCCAGGCCCAAGCACGCACATCCACGGCGGCGGGCCTGTTCCAGTTCATCGAACAGACCTGGCTGGCGACCCTGAAGCAGAACGGGCATCGGCATGGATACGGCCAGTACGCCGATCTGATCCATCGCGGTTCGGACGGGCGCTGGCGGGTGCAGGGCTCGGCCCGCAACGTGGTCATGGATCTTCGTTTCGACGCGCACGCCGCTTCTGTGATGGCGGCGGAGCTGACCGCGTCCAACGCGGCCTATCTGCGCGGACGCACGGGCCGTGAGCCGGGCGGCGGCGACCTCTATGCGGCGCATTTCCTGGGCCCGGCGGGCGCCGCGACCCTGATGGAGGCCATGGCCACGCGGCCCGGCGCTTCGGCGGCGGCGCTGTTCCCCCAGGCGGCGGCGGCGAACCGATCGATCTTCTACCGCAGCGGCCGCCCGGCGACGGTGGCCGAGGTTCACGCGAATCTGCAGCGCACGGCGGGCGATCATCCCGCTGTGGGCGTGCCGCAACCCTCAGCGCCGTCCCCGCCGCCGTTGAGCGACCAGGACCGCATGCTGGCTGCGCGCATGGACCGGCTCGCCCAGGACCAGAGCCTGCTGAACATGCTGCTGGGAACCCAGGGCGAAGGGGAGGCGACCACATTCCTGAAGGCGTTCGCGCCGCCGGAGGAATCGCGGCAGAGTTGATTGAGCGACGCTCGAAATGACGTTCCCAGCGTCAGGGTAAACGCGACCTTAAGGATAACGGCGACATTCTCGCGGCCTGATTTCCGGAAGCTCCCATGACCACCTCACGCGCCCGCCTGACCGACCTGGACCTTCACCGCCTGATCAAGAGCGGGGATGACGACGAACGGGCGACGGCGGCGCACAAGCTGTGCCGCACGATCGACCGCGCCGACCTCAGTTCTGCGGATCGGGAGGCGGCCGAGAAGATTCTGCGTGTGCTGGCCGGCGACGTGGCCGAAATGGTCCGTCGGGCCCTGGCGGTGACGCTGAAATCGTCAGACCTGTTGCCCCGTGATGTGGCGCGCCGCCTGGCGCGGGACGTGGACACCGTGGCCATGCCCATCATCGGTTTTTCTCCCGCCTTCACCGATGAGGACCTGATCGAGATCGTGCGCAGCGGCTCCTCCGCGCGGCAGGTGGCGGTGGCGTCACGGCCCAAGGTGTCCCGCGACGTGGCCGATGTCATCGCGTCTGATGCAGGGGAGCTGGCCGTTCGCGCCCTGGCGGCCAACGACAACGCCGACCTGTCGGAACGGAGCATGGGACGCGCTCTGGAAAGGTTCAGCCAGTCACCCGAGCTCGTGGCGGCCATGGCCTACCGGCCGGTGCTGCCCATGGCGATCACCGAGAAACTGATCGGCCTGGCCAGCGAGGCTGTGCGGGAACATCTGGTCACCCGTCATGCCTTGGCGCCCGAGACCGCCATTCAACTGGCCCAGTACACGCGTGAGCGGGCCACGGTTGACCTGATTGACCAGGCCGGAGCCAGCACCGACTTGCCGACCTTCGTGGCCACCCTGAACGCGCGCAAGGCGCTGAACGCCTCGTTGCTGCTGCGCGGTCTGGCGCGAGGGCAGATGGCCTTCTTCGAGCAGGGACTGTCGGAATTGGCAGGCGTGGCGCATGACCGGGCCTGGCTGATGATCCACGACGCCGGCCCTCTGGGCCTGAAGGCGATCTATGACCGGGCCGGGCTGCCCCCGCGTCTGTTCCAGGCGTTCCGGGCCGGGGTGGACACCTGGCGCGGCATGCAGGCGGAAGGCGTCGCGCTCAGCGGCGACCGGTTCCAGCAGCGCATGCTCGAACGCTTCCTCACCCAGCGGCCCAATACGCCGCGGGAGGATCTGACCTATCTGCTGGAGCGTCTGGACCGGGCGCCGGAGCCGGAGATGCTGGCCGCCAACGCGGCTTGAGGTCTACGCCTTGAAGGCGGCGACCTGGCCTTCCAGCTCTTCCGCGAGGGTGCGGCCGACCGGATGGTCGTCGGTCTGGATCTTGTCGCGCACGACCGCCTTGATGGCCTGGATATGGGCTTGCAGCAGAGGCAGCGGCGCCTCCATGCGCTGTTCGGCGTTGTCCAGCAGGCGGCACATGGAGCCGGCCAGGCGCGTCACCAGCGGATATTGATAGGTGCCGCCCAGACCCTTGAGGTCGTGAGCGCGGAAATAGAGCCCTTCGGCCGTGGCGGTCGTATAGCCCTCGGCCTGGATGGCGGCCCAGGCCGCGTCCATCTTGTCGAGTTCGTCCTGCAGCCAGGCGCCGAACTGGTCCGCCATGGCCGCCAGCGCTTCCTCCGCCTTGGCGATGGCGCCGGCGTCAATACCGCCGAACCCGCCGCCCACTTTCTGGCGGAGAGTGTTGGGGGGCTGGATGACCTGTGCGGACTTGTTCACGGCGAGACTCCAAGAGCAGTTCACCGCCAGTCTGGACCTCCAGGTTTAAGAAGGGGTGACTCAGGCGGTAAATTGTTCGGCCAGAACCCGTTCCTCGAACGAACGATCGGCGTCGAACAGCATGGTCAGGGCGATGTCCCGCCTTTCGCGCACCTCGACCTTGCGCACCCGTCGAACCTCGAAATTGTCCGCCACGGCGCTGACCGGACGCTTGTCCGCCTCGAGCACGTCAAAGCAGACTTCGGAACTGTGCGGCAGCAGGGCGCCCCGCCAGCGTCGGGGCCGGAAGGCGCTGATGGGAGTCAGGGCCAGGACCTTGGCGTCCAGCGGAATGATCGGGCCATGGGCGGAAAGATTGTAGGCCGTCGAACCGGCCGGGGTCGACACCAGCACGCCGTCGCAGATGAGTTCCTCAAGTCGGACCCGCTCATCGACCAGAATGCGCAGCTTGGCGCTCTGGCGTGTCTGGCGCAGCAGCGAGACCTCGTTGATGGCCAGACCGACCTGAACCTGGGCGTCGCTGGTCCAGGCCCGCATCTCCAGCGGATGAATGACGGTGGCGATGGCTCTGGTCAGGCGCTCGATCAGGGCGTCTTCGCCATAATCGTTCATGAGAAAGCCGACCGAACCCCGGTTCATGCCGAACACGGGAGTGCGTCGGTCGATGTGGGTGTGCAGCATCTCCAGCATGAAACCGTCGCCGCCCAGCGCCACGATCACGTCGGCGTCCTCCTCCGTGACGGAGGGATAGCGCCGGGCCAGGGCGTCGCGAGACGCCAGGGCCTCAGGCCGGTCACTGGCGACGAAGGCGATGCGCGGGGAGGGTGGAAGAATGCTCACAGCCCAGTGCAAGCGGACGCGGAGCCGGAAGTCAAACGCGCTCTGCCGATCAGGCGGCGCGATTGGCGCGGAAAGCCCGCGCAGCGCTTTCGCCCGAACGCTCCAGCAGCCTCGGCTTGCGCAACTCCCCGGCCGGCAAGCCGCCGCTGAGTTTGCGGATTTCGTCCAGCATCGCCGGGAAGACGGCCCGGTCGATCCCTACGGCGGCGCAGGCCAGCCTGAGCGGCTCCGGCGTGTCCGCCCGGACGGCGTCGCGAACCTGGGCCACGGCGAAACCGCCCATGATCGACAGGGCGTGCTCGAACAGGCTCAATCGCCCCTCCCGGATCGCGCGGATCAGATAGCCGGGCCGGAGCTGGCCCGAGGCGTCCATCTTGGCCACGAGCCGTCGTTCCATCTCGTCGCGGGCGGGATTGTCGTCCAGATCCGGGGGCGCGGCCTCACCCTTGCGGGCGTATGCGGCGCGCACCGCCTCGTCGATGGCGTCGCTGAGCGCCGGCGCGTCCACGCGGAAGCGGTCCTGGATGGCTTGCCGCAGGGCCTGGCCGACCCAGCCGTAAAGTTCCTGAGCCAGCTGGTCATTCATGGCCGGGTGCCGCACCAGGGGGGCGCGGAGAGCCGCGATGCGCTGTGACGCCTCCACCAGGCGGCGGACGGCGGCCTCGCTGACTTCCGCGGTCCGGTTCGCGGCCAGGGCGGTCATCACGGCGGGCTCGCCGCCTTCGATGATGGCGTCGGCGATGCGGCCGCTGATGCGCGGTCGGCGAGCAACCTCGATCTGGTGCTCGATGGTGCACTCCACCAGGATCTTCAGCAGCTCCTGATCCCTCAGAAGCGGGCTGGAGGCGATCACGGGGCGTGCGATTGCGATTTCGTCCAGGGCCAGGGTGTTGATCAGGGCCGGCGGCGCCCAGTCCGCCTTCGCAAGGCATTCCGAAAGGGTGCGGCGGATGTCCCGCTCGGCCCTGGCCGCCAGGGTCAGGAAGATCTCACTCAGCAGGGCGTGTGACGGGTCACCGGGGCGGGGCGGGTTGGCCTCGCACAGGGCGGCCACGCCGCGCAGCAGACGCTGCTGATCCGCGGTGTCGCGGCTTCGGGCCAGCGCCAGAAGGTCTGCGGGAGCGGGTTTGACGCTGGACAGTGCAGGGGCCACGGCACGCCTTTCGGGATTCGGCGGCGGACCGCCACGGGTCAGCTTTGCCGTCCGGGGAGTGAAAACGGGGTTAACGCACCGCTAACCTTGACGCTCGCGTCGTGTGGCGCGACGGTGCCTGGTCAGAGGGTTGCTTTGGGAGACGGTCATGGCCGACGGCGCATCGCCTTCGCTGAAATCCAAGGTTTCAGAGGCCGAGTGGCGAACGCGGGTTGAGCTGGCGGCGCTATACCGGCTGGTCGCCTTGCACGGGTGGGACGACATGATCTTCACCCATGTCTCGGCCCGTGTCCCCGGGCCCGAGCACCACTTCCTGATCAACCCCTATGGCTACTACTTCGACGAGATGACCGCCTCGCTGCTGGTCAAGGTCGATCTGGACGGCAACGTGGTTCAGGAGACCACGAACTTCATCAATCCGGCGGGATTCACCATTCACTCGGCGGTCCATGCGGCGCGCGAGGACGCAAAATTCGTCATCCACCTCCACACCGACGCCGGCGTGGCGGTGGCGGCGCAGAAGGAGGGCTTGCTGCCCCTCAGCCAGAACGCCTGCCTGCTTCAGCATCAGGTGGCCTATCACGGCTATGAGGGTCTTGCCCTGAACCATGACGAACGCGAACGTCTGGTGGCCGATCTTGGCGACAAATCTCTGATGTTGTTGCGCAATCACGGCACCCTGGCGGTGGGTGAGACGGCGGCTGCGGCCTGGGTGGGAATCTTCTTCCTGGAGCGGGCCTGCCGTCAGCAGATCGGCGCTCTCAGCGCGGGCCGGGACGGCGTTCTGCTCGCCCCGGACGCGGCTCAGGCCGAAACGAAGGAACAGGGCCAGGCGATCAGCTTCATCTCTTCGCTGGCGTGGCCCGGCGCCCTGCGCCAGCTGGACCGGCGCTCACCGGGATACGACGCCTGATCAGGGTCGTCAGCGGGGCGGCGGCCGCGCTGGCGGCCCTGGCGCCGCAGGTCGCCCACGCGGGCGCCTGGCCGACGCCCAAGGGCGAGACCCAGGTCATGGTCAAGGTCGAGAGCATGCGGGCTGAAGACGGCTTCGACCTGTCCGGCGCGCGCATGCCGTTGCCCGCCGAACAGGTCGATCGGGTGCTGGGCCTGTTCGTGGAATACGGCCTGACGGACCGGATCACCTTGCAGGCCAAAGGGGACTGGCAGGACGGGGAGGACGCCTTCGTCGATTATCAGGGGCGCGGGCCTGTCGAGCTGGGCGTTCGGGTCAATGTCTGGCGCGGCGACTGGACTGTGCTCAGCGTCTATGCGGGTCACGCCTGGGGCGGCGATGCGCGCAACGCCGTCTATGCGCCGCCGGGCGCCGGGAACAGCGATTGGGACCTGCGTGTGCTGGCGGGGCGATCCTTCGCCTGGCGCGGCGCCTTCGTCGAGCTGCAGGCGGCGCGGCGGCTGCGGGACGGGCTGCCGGACGAGACGCGCCTGGACCTGACCGCCGGAGCCGAGCTGGCTCCGGGCTGGAGTGTGCTCAATCAGGTGTTCGCAGGTCGCAGCGAACAGGGCAGCGAGTGGGCGAATCTTGAAACCTCCGTGGTGCGCACCTCCGGCGTCTGGAGCCTTCAGGCCGGGTGGCGCCAGACCGTGGCGGGCCGCAACGTCCCGGAGTCCCGCGGGCCCATACTGGCGGTCTGGCGTCGGTTCTGACAAAACGCATCCGAACGCGACGGATTCCGTAACTTCATCACGTTACTGCAATCGGGCTTGCCTCCACGGGTCAGGCCGATAAGGGCTTGCCTTCTCCCTAACGCGCCGGACCGGTTATTGTGCTGAAACGACATTTCTTTCTGTTCGCGGCTGTCGCGGCTGTCGCCCTCATGGTGGTGGCGGTCGTCCTGCGCATGGCCTTCGCGGGCGAGGACGGCGGCGGGCCGGGCGGCCCCGGGGGACGCGGAGCCCAGGAGGTCGCCGAGATTCGCGTGATCGACCGGGCCTTCAGCGACAGTTTCGAGGTTCTGGGCGTGGCGCGTGGCCGCCGTTCCGTGGACATCACCTCCAGCACCACTGAACTGATTACCCGGGTCTTCTTCTCCGACGGTCAAAGGGTGGCCGCCGGCGCGCCGCTGGTGGAGCTGCGCGCCGACGAGCAGGACGCCGGCATCATCGAGGCCGAGGCGCGGTTGCGTCAGGCGCGGCGGGACATGGAGCGCTGGGAAAGCCTGGCCGAGCGGGGCATCGCGCCGCGCGTGACCGCCGAACAGGCCCGTACCGACTTCGAAACCGCCGAGGCCGCCCTGGAGGGCGCCCAGGCCCGCCGCGGCGAGCGCATGATTCGCGCGCCCTTCGCGGGCGTTCTGGGCCTCACCACCGTGACCCCAGGAACGCTGGTCAACCCGGGGACGGTGATCGCCACCCTGGATGACATCTCGGTTGTGCGCGTGGATTTCCAGGTGCCCGAGCGATATCTGCCCATGCTGCGGCCCGGCGTGGCCATCACGGCGCGGGCCGAGGCCTATCCGGGGCGCGAGTTTTCGGGACGAATCGCCGATCTGGACACCCGCATCGACCCCCAGACCCGCGCCCTCACCGCGCGGGCGGAGTTCCCCAATCCCGACCTGTCCATCCGACCGGGCATGAGCATGCGTGTTTCGGTGGCCCAGGGCGAACGCTCGGCGCCGGCGGTCCCGGAGGCGGCCGTGCAGTATGAGGGTTCCGGCGCCTTCGTTTATCGCATCGCTTCGGACGGCGAGCGCAGCACCGCCCAGCGCATCGAGGTGCAGGCGGGGGTCGTCGAGGCCGGCATGGTCGAGATCATCCAGGGCCTGGACGTTGGCGACCGGGTGATCAGCTCGGGTCTCAACCGCATTCAGCCCGGCGCCGCGGTTCAGGTCGCCCAGACCGCGGGCGCTCCAGCTGCGTCCCAGGACGGCGCCGTCACCCGGACGTCCGCGCCATGATGCTGTCCGACGTCGCCGTCCGTCGCCCGGTTTTCGCCGCTGTTGCGGCCATCGTGCTGTGCGTCATCGGCGCGGCGGCGTTCTTCTTCCTGCCGGTGCGCGAACTGCCGGACGTGGATCCGCCCATCGTCTCGGTCAGCACCAACTATCCCGGCGCCTCGGCCGAAGTGATCGAGAGCCGGATCACCGAGCCGATCGAACAGCGCATCGCGGGCATCCAGGGCATCGAGCGCGTCACCTCGTCCAGCCGCGACGGCCGCTCGCGGGTCTCCATCGAGTTCTCGCTGGACCGCAACATCGACGACGCTGCCAATGACGTGCGCGACCGCATCTCGCGCGTTCTGGGCAATCTGCCGGACCAGGCCGATCCGCCGGAGGTGGCCAAGGCTGACACCGACGGCCAGCCCATCATGATCCTGTTCCTGCGCTCGGAGACCATGAACCGGCTGGAGCTGACCGATTACGCGGACCGCTATCTGGTGGACCGGTTCTCGGTGGTCCCTGGCGTCGCTGCGGTTCAGATCTACGGCGACCAGGAATACAGCATGCGCATCTGGCTGGACGCCGCCGCCCTGGGGGCGCGGGGTCTGACCGTGACGGACGTGGAATCCGCCCTGACGCGCCAGAACATCGAGCTTCCCGCCGGCACGCTGGAATCCGTGGACAAGGACTATACGGTCCGCGTGGCGCGCAACTATGCGACCCCCGCTGACTTCGCCAATTTGCCGGTCAGCGCCTCGGGGTCGGGCGACGGCGCCTATGTCACCCGCCTGGGCGACATCGCCCGGGTCGAAGAGGCGCCCGCCGAGGATCGCCGCCTGTTCCGGGGCAACGGTCTGGATCAGATCGGCCTGGCCATCACCCGTCAGTCCCAGGCCAACGACCTCGAGATTTCCGAGGGCGTGCAGGCCCTTCTTGAAGAAGTCCAGCCCGCCCTGCCCGAGGGCAGCGAACTGGTCGTTGGCTCCGACAACTCGGTCTTCACCAAGCACGCCATCGACGAGGTGTGGATCACCATCGGCATCGCCCTGGGTCTGGTGGCGCTGGTCAACTTCGTCTTCCTTGGGACGATGCGGGCCGCGCTCATCCCGTCGGTGGTCGCGCCCATCTGTCTGCTGTCCACCTTTATCATTCTGGCGCCGTTCGGGTTCTCCCTGAACCTTCTGACCCTGCTGGCCCTGGTGCTGGCCATCGGCCTGGTGGTGGATGACGCCATCGTCGTGACCGAGAACATCCAGCGCCGGATCGACCATGGCGAGCCGCCGCTGGTCGGCGCCGAGCGCGGTGCGCGACAGGTGTTCTTCGCCGTGGTCGCCACCACCGTGGTGCTGATTGCGGTGTTCGCGCCCCTGATGTTCCTGCCCGGCTACGTGGGCCGCCTGTTCGTGGAGCTGGCGGTGGCCATCACCGCCGCCATCTTCTTCTCCGCCTTCCTGGCGCTGAGTCTGTCGCCGATGATGGCGTCCAAGATCCTGCGCCCGGCGTCGGGGCAGGGCTGGCTGGCGCGCAGGGTCGATGCAGGCATGGATGCGCTGAAGCGGTCCTATCAGGCGTCGCTTGAAGGCCTTCTGGGCGCCCGTCACGCCGTCGCGGGCGTGGCCGTCCTGATCGTTCTGGTCATGGTCGGCGCCGCGGCCATGTTCATGAGCCTGCCCAACGAACTGGTGCCGAACGAGGATCGCGGCCGTGTCATGGTGCGGGTCCAGGGCCCCGAGGGCGCCGGTTTCAACTACACCCGCGACATCATGTTGGGCCTCGAACCACGACTGGCGGAGTATCACCAGTCCGGTGAGGCGGAATCCTACATGGTCTCGGCGCCTGGCTGGGGGTCGGGCTTCAACGGGGGCAACGCCATCCTCGCCCTTGCCGACTGGGGCGACCGCGACCGGTCGGCCGAGCAGATCGCCCAGGAGCTGAACCAGTCGCTGCGCAACGAGACCGGCGCCCAGGTCAATGCGTCCACGCCCGGCTCCTTCCGCGGCGGCGGCGGCAACTCCGTGGAGTTCATCATCGTCGGCGCCGAGTACGAGCGGCTGTTCGAGTGGATCCAGCCGATCATGAACGCCTCGCTGGACAATCCGGGTCTGTCGCGCCCGCGCCTGAACTATGAACCCAACGCCCCGCGCCTGCTGGTGGACGTGGACCCGCAGCAGGCCGCCGCGCTGGGCGTGTCGTCGCAGAACATCGGCCGGACGCTGGAGACCATGTTCGGGTCGCGGCGGGCAACCACCTATCTCCGGGGCGGTCAGGAGTACGATGTGATCCTGCAGACGGATCGGGAGAACCGCTCCAACGTGGATGATCTGCGTACACTCTATGTCTCGACCGGATCGGGCCAACTGGTGCCGCTGTCCTCGGTGGTGCGCACCGAGACGTCGGGCGACACGCCGGACCGCCGCCGTCTGGACCGCCAGCGTGAAATCACCCTCAGCGCCGACCTCAACCCCGGCTACACCATCACTGACGCGGTGGAATGGTTCGAGGAACAGGCCGCCCAGCAGCCGCAGGGCGTGGCCACCGTCCGCTGGGGCGGGGCGGCGCGGGATCAGGCCGAGGCGGGGGGCGCCGTGGCCCTGGCCTTCGGTCTGGCCCTGATTCTGGTGTTCCTGGTGCTGGCCGCCCAGTTCGAGAGCTGGATCACCCCGGCGGTGATCATGCTGACGGTGCCTCTGGCCGCAGCCGGCGGGCTGTTCGGTCTGGTCATGGCGGGCTCGAGCCTGAACATCTACTCCCAGATCGGCCTGATCATCCTGATCGGGGTGGCGGCCAAGAACGGCATCCTGATCGTGGAATTCGCCAACCAGCTGCGCGATCAGGGCCGTACGGTCAAGGAAGCCATCGTGGAAGCGTCGGCCCTGCGCCTGCGCCCGATCATCATGACCTCCATCGCCACGGCCTTCGGCGCCCTGCCGCTGGTGCTGTGGCAGGGGGCCGGCGCCGCCAGCCGCCAGACCATCGGCGTGGTGATCTTCTCCGGCGCCCTGTTCGCCACCCTGCTGACCCTGTTCGTGGTGCCGGTGATCTACGGCGCCCTGGCGCGCTTCACCCGCTCGCCGGAGTACACCGCCCGCAAGATCGAGGAGTGGGAAGCCCAGGAGATCGCCGCCAACGACGGGCTGAAGCACGCTGCGGAGTGATCCCCGCGCTGTCCCGGCACGCGCCGGGATGAGCGGATATCAGGCCTCGGGGGCGTAGCCGGTCTCGACCTTCAGCCAGCCGATCAGATCCCGGCGGTCCGTCTCGTCGCGGACCCCGGCGAAGGCCATCTTGTTGCCGGGCAGGAAGCCGCGCGGATCGTTCAGCCAGGCGTCCAGTTGCTCCGCCGTCCAGGTGAAGTCCGCCTCGCGCAGAGCGGGGGAGTAGTTGTAGCCCTCCACCGACCCCGCCTGCCGCCCGAACACGCCCCACAGGTTCGGTCCCGTCAGGTTCGGCCCGCCCTCGGGCAGGGTGTGGCACGACCGGCACCGGGCGAAGACTCGCCGGCCGTTCTCCGTGTCGGCTTCGCTATAGGGGCCGGGCAGGGACGCCAAGATCACTGCGCGCTCCTCGTCGCTCAGCACACGGGGTTCGGGGGGCGGCGCCGCGGCTGGTGTGGCCGCCGTGTCCGAGGCAGGGCTGTCCGATTGCCCGCAGGCCGTCATCACAAACGCGGCGGAGACCGCCAGCCAGCCACAGGGCTTCATCGCGAACCTCGAAGGTGATGGTGCCGGTTGCAGGAATCGAACCCGCGACCTTCGGTTTACAAAACCGCTGCTCTACCAGCTGAGCTAAACCGGCGCTTCGGCGTGGGGTTATGAGGGGTGCGGCCCGTGACCGCAAGCCGTCCGATCAATCCAGTTCCGCCGCGATCCTGTCGGCCAGTCCACGCAAGGCGTCCGCCTCCGCCATGGGGGCATGGCCGTGGCCCTTGAGGGCGCGGTCGGCCCAGCGGGGGACGATGTGGACATGCAGATGAAAGATGGTCTGGCCGCCCGCTTCGCCGTTGAACTGGCTGATGGTGATCCCGTCGGGTTTCAGCGCCTTGTCGACAGCCTTTGACAGCCGCCGCACCGCCTCGGTGATCCTCGCGAGCACGTCGGGTTCGATCTCCAGCACGTTACGGGCGGTGGAGGTCTTCGAGATCACCAGCACATGGCCCTCGGACTGCGGAAACACGTCCATGAAGGCCAGAACGTGCTCGTCCTCCCAGACCTTCACCGCCGGGATGTCGCCCCGCAGGATTTTCGCAAAGATGTTGTCCGGGTCATAGGCGCCGTGAAGGCTCATGGGCGTGCTCCTGTGGTTTGGCTGAGCATAGGTCAGGTGGACCGGAACGGCGAGTATTCCGCCGTCATGGCCTCGATCTCGGCGGCGACGGCCGGGCGTTCCTGATCCAGATAGTTGGCCACCGGCTCGCGCAGCAGAGGGTCGGCGATGTGGTGGGCCGAATAGACCGGCGTGGGCAGATAGCCGCGGGCCATCTTGTGCTCGCCCTGGGCCCCCGCCTCGACCCGGGACAGGCCCCGCGCGATGGCGAACTCGATGGCCTGATAGTAGCACAGCTCGAAATGCAGGAACGGCCGGTCCTCCAGCGTTCCCCACTGGCGGCCGTACAGGGCGTCGCGGCCGATGAAGTTCAGCGCCCCGGCGATGGGCCGTTCGCCGTCGAAGGCCATGACCAGGGCGATGCGGTCGCTCATGCGCTCGCCGATCAGGCTGAAGAAGGCCCGGTTCAGATAGGGCCGGCCCCATTTCCGGTCGCCGGTGTCCAGATAGAACGCATGGAAGGCGTCCCAGTGGGCCTCTGTGATGTCGCCGCCGGTCAGCACGCGGATGTCCAGACCCGTCTGCGCCTCCCGCCGCTCGCGCCGGATGGTCTTGCGCCGGGAGGAGGAGAGGGCGGCCAGGAAATCATCGAACCCGGCGTAGCCGTCGTTGCGCCAGACGTACTGCATGTCCTGCCGCAGCAGCAGGCCCTGTTCGCCCATCAGCCGCCATTGACCGACGTCCGGAAAATTCACGTGCAGGGAGGAAGCGCCGGTGCGGTCGCACAAAGTACGCGCCCCTTGCAGCAGGGCGGCGCCCACCGTGGCCGCGTCGGTCTCCGGCGCGTTCAGCAGGCGCGGCCCTGTCACCGGGGTGAAGGGAACCGCCGACAGCAGCTTGGGATAGTAGCGACCACCCGCACGCTCATAGGCGTCGGCCCAGGCGTGGTCGAAGACGTACTCGCCCTGGCTGTGGCCTTTCAGATAGAGCGGCATGACGCCCAGCACGGCGTCGTCGGGCCCATGCAGGGACAGATGGCGCGGGCCCCAGCCCTGCGCCTCCACCGCACAGCCCGCGTCCTCACAGGCGTCAAGGAAGTCATAGCCCACGAACGGGTCGCCAGTGGGCGCCGCGCAGACGTCCCAGGCGTCGCGTCCGATCTGATGGATGCGGCCGTGGACCTTGAGGATGAAGTCGGCGTCGGTGCTCACCGCACCTCGACGACGGCGTCCACCTCGACGGCGAAGCCCAGCGGCAGGCGATAGACGCCCACGGCCGAGCGGGCGTGACGGCCAGCATCGCCGAACATGTCCACCATCAGGTCGGAACAGCCGTTGATGACCTTGGGAATCTCGATGAAGTCGCCCGCCGCCTGGACGAAGCCGCCCAGCTTGACGATGCGGACCACCCGCTCCAGGTCGTCGTCGCAGGCGGCCTTGATCTGGGCCACCAGATTGATGCCGCACAGGCGTGCGCCGGCCACCGCGGTCTCCAGGTCCACGTCGTCGCCGACGGTGCCCTTTATCCCGCCGTCAGCGTCGTTCGACAGCTGGCCCGAGATGTGGACCAGATTGCCGGCGCGCACGAAGGGCACATAGTTGGCCACGGCGGCGGCGGGCTTGGGCAGGTCGATGCCGAGGTCTTTGAGGCGGGCTTCGATGGTCATGAGGGCTCCTGAGGCTTTGCACGGGATTTAGACGTCCCGCCGCCCGGCTTCAACGCCCGCCCGGCCACCACGGCTCCCGCGCCGTACTTTTCCCTCAGGGCGTCGATGGTGGTTTCGGTCTTCAGGGCGCGGGTCTGGTCGTCGGCGAACAGTCCGGCGGGGGCGTCCTCGGCGTCCACGATGTCGGCCATGCCGATGCCGATCAGCCGCCACGGACGGCCGATCTCGGGCTTCAGCAGTTCGCGGCCTACGGCGAACAGGCCCCGCGCGGTCTGGATCGGGTCGGGCACTGTGCGCCGCCGTGTGTAGAGGCGGAAGTCGGTGGCGCGCAGCTTCAGCACGATCACCCGGCTGGCCACCCCGTCGCGCCGCGCCTTGGCCGCCAGCTTCTCGCACAGGGGCCACAGCTCGGCCTCCAGGTCCTCCAGCGCGGCCAGGTCATCGTTGAAGGTGGTCTCGGCGCTCATGCCCTTGCGGTCATGGTCCGGGTTCACCGGGCGGGCGTCGCGGGCGTGGGCCAGATCGTGCAGGCGAAGGCCGGATTCCCCGTAGCGCCGCACCAGATCCTTGACCTCCGCGCGGGCCAGGTCGCCGACGGTGGCGTAGCCGTCGCTGCGCAGGCTTTTCGAGAACACCTTGCCCACACCGGGCAGGATGGTGACCGGCTTGTCGGCCAGCAGGCTTTTCGCTTCGGCCGCGCCGATGACAGAGAACCCGCGCGGCTTGTCCAGTTCCGACGCGATCTTGGCCAGGAACCGGTTGGGCGCCAGGCCGATGGAGACGGTCAGACCGGTCTCACTCTCGATCTGCTTCTGCAGCCGGATCAACTGGAACGCGGGCGGGCCGCCGTTCAGCCGTTCGGTGCCTGACAGATCGGCCCAGGCCTCATCCAGCGACAGGGTCTGGATCAGGGGCGTCAGTTTGGCGAGCGCGCCCAGAATGCGGCCGCTCTCGTGCTTGTACCTGGCGAAGTCGGGCTTGATCACCACCGCGTCAGGGCAGGCCTTCAGCGCCTTGAACATGGGCATGGCCGAGCCCACGCCGTACAGCCGCGCCACATAGCAGGCGGTGGACACCACGCCCCGCTTGCCGCCGCCCACGATCACCGGCTTGTCGCGCAGCTCGGGCCGGTCGCGCTTCTCCACCGAGGCGTAGAAGGCGTCGCAGTCCAGGTGGGCGATGGTCAGGCGGTCCAGTTCGTCGTGAACGACCACGCGCGGCGACCCGCACGCCGGACAGCGCGAGACGATTCGTTCGCCGGTCCATAGACAGTCGCGGCAGATGGCCTTCATCGCCGGTGTTCGCCCTTCACGCCAACTTAAGGATGACCGGTCATGATGATGCCTGAATAAGACGCGGCCGGTCCTTACGCATACAGGGGCTGGCGAAGCGTGTCGGCAGGGAACAGACCGGTCGGTGATGATGTCCAAGAAAGTCCTCATCGTCGAGGATAACGAGCTGAACATGAAGCTCTTTCATGACCTGCTCGATTCCCAGGGCTACGAGACCCTGCAGACCCGCGAAGGTCTGCAGGCTCTGGCTCTCGCACGCGAGCATCGCCCCGACCTGATCCTGATGGACATCCAGTTGCCGGAGATTTCCGGCCTTGAGGTCACCAAGTGGCTCAAGGAAGACGAGGATCTGGCCCATATCCCCGTGGTGGCGGTCACCGCCTTCGCAATGAAAGGCGATGAGGAGCGCATCCGCGAGGGGGGGTGTGAAGCGTATATCTCCAAGCCCATCTCGGTGATGGGGTTTCTGGATACCGTGAGACGGTATGTGGCGTAACGAGGCAGGCCTATGACCGCGCGCATTCTGGTGGTCGACGACGTCGAGGCGAACGTCCGCGTGCTCGAGGCCAAGCTGACGATCGAATACTATGACGTCCTGAAATGCTCCGATGGGCCGACCGCGCTCGAAATCGCGGCCCGAGACCAGCCCGACATCATCCTGCTGGACGTCATGATGCCCGGCATGGACGGATTCGAGACCTGCCGCAGGCTGAAGGCCGACCCCGTCACCCGCCACATCCCCGTGGTCATGGTCACGGCCCTCGACGGCCGGGAGGACCGCATCAAGGGATTGGAGGCCGGGGCCGACGACTTCGTCACCAAGCCCATCGACGACGTGGTGCTGTTCGCCCGCGTCCGCTCCCTGAGCCGGCTCAAGCTCGTCATGGACGAACTGCGCGAGCGCGAGGAATCCGGGCGCCGTCTGGGCCTCGAGGAGGGCTCGGCGCGGATGCGCGGCATCGGCGGGCGCGTCCTGATCGTCGACGACAACGAGCGTCAGGCGAAAAAGATCTTCGATCAGCTCAAGGAAGAACACCGCCCGGTGATCGAATCCGACGCCGGCAACGCCCTGATGGCGTCGCGCGGGCCCGTCGACCTGATGATCATCAATGCGGCGGCCGAGAGCTTCGACGGCCTGCGTCTGGCCGCCCACATCCGCTCGGCCGAGGCCAGTCGACACCTGCCCCTGCTGATCATCATCGAGCCGGAGGACCGGACGCGTCTGGTCAAGGCGCTGGAGCTGGGCGTCAACGACGTGCTGACCCGGCCCGTGGACGCCCAGGAGCTGGCCGCGCGCGCGCGCACCCAGATCCGGCGCAAGCGCTACACCGACTTCCTGCGCGACAAGCTGGATCACAGCCTGGAGATGGCGGTCACCGATCCGCTGACCGGGCTTCACAACCGGCGCTACATGACCACCCAGCTGCAGGCCTTGGCCACCCGCGCCTCGCGCGGCGGCGAGCCGGCGGCGGTGATGGTTCTGGACATCGATCACTTCAAGGCGGTCAACGACGGCTTCGGCCATGACGCGGGCGATGAGGTGTTGCGGGAGTTCGCCGTGCGCCTGGCCACCAATGTGCGGGCCATCGACCTGCCGTGCCGCTACGGGGGCGAGGAGTTCGTGGTGGTCATGCCCGGCGCCTCGCTGGCCGCCGCCGAGCGGGTGGCCGACCGCATCCGCCGCGACATCGGCGGCGCCCCGTTCCGCATCATGGGCGGGCGCGAGCTGCTGACGGTCACCATTTCAGCGGGCGTAGCGGCGACGGACGGTCCCTATGACACGCCCGAAGCCCTGCTGAAGCGCGCCGACGAAGCGCTCTACGAGGCCAAGGCTTCCGGCCGCGACCGCGTCATCGCCAAGGCCGCCTGAGGCTTCAGACCACCAGGGTCCAGCCGAGAGGGCGCAGGACCTCCATGGGGCGGAAGCGGCCCTTGTAATCCATCTTGGCGGAGCCCTGCACCCAGTAGCCCAGATAGACATAGGGCGCCGCGATCAGCTCCGCCTGACGCAGGTGGTCCAGCACGGCGAAGACGCCGAGACTGCGCCGCTCCAGCCTGGGATCGAAGAAGCTGTAGACCATGGACAGTCCGTCCGAGAGCAGATCGGTCAGGCACACGGCCACCAACTCGCCCGGGCCGCCGTCGTCGGAGGGCAGACGGTATTCGATCAGGTGGGTCCGCACGGCTGTGTCCTCGACCATGGCCACATAGTCCTGCCAGGTCATGTCGGTCATGCCGCCGCCGGGGTGGCGCGTGGTGAGGTAGCGGCGCAGCAGGTCGAACTGCTCCATGGTGGCCTCGGCCTCGACCAGGGCGCGGCTGAGGTCGGCGTTGCGGTTCAGCACCTTGCGCTGGGACCGGCTGAAGACGAAGTCGGCCACCGGCAGGCGCACCGAGACGCAGGCGTCGCAGGTCTCGCAGGCGGGGCGGTAGGCGATGTTCTGGCTGCGGCGGAAGCCGGCGCTGGTCAGTTGGTCGTTGACGTCGGCGCCCTCGGAGAAGGGCAGGTTGGCGAACACCTTCCGCTCCACCTGCCCGGGCAGGTAGGGACAAGGCGCGGTGGCGGTCATGAAGAACCGCAGCTGCCGTGTCGGAATGTGTCGGGTCACGCTCCCATAACCTGCATGAAATCAGGCCGATACTCAGACCTGGATGGATTTGGGGCCAAATCGCCGCCCGCCGCAAGCGCGTTCGCGCGAGAGGCGGGGCGGCGGGTCACAGACTGGTGTCCGCGGGCAACACCGGCGCCTCGCGCAGCAGCACGATGGCGATGCGGCGGTTGCCGGCCAGGGTGGGGTCGTCGGGATAGAGCGGGTCGGAGCCCGCCTTGCCCGAGACCTGATAGACCCGGTCCGGATCGACCCCTGCGCCCTGAAGGATCTGGCGCGAGGCGTCGGCGCGGGACGAGGACAGGGACCAGTCGCCCGGGGCGCTGGCCCGGCGCTGGCCGTCCGCTGCGCTGGTGTGGCCGGTGACGGTGACGCGGTTGGGCAGCTGGTTGATGACCCGGGACACGGCGCGCAGCAGCACCCGGGCCCGCTCGTTGGGCTGGGCCGAGTTGTTGTCGAACATGGACCGGCCTTCCTGATCCACCAGCTGGATGCGCAGCCCCTCGGGAGTCTGGTCGATGATCAGGTGGCGCGACAGCTCGGCCAGCTCGGGCATGTCCTGCATGGCCTGGCGCAGGGAGGCGGCGGCGCTGGCGAACTCCTGGGCCTCGCGGCGGGCGATCTCCTCGCGCAGTTCGTTTTCGGTGGCGGCGGCCAGGTTGCTGCTCTGGCCAGCGTCCTCGGTCTGGTCGGGGGCTTCGGGGGCCAGCTGTTCGATGACCGAGCGGGAGCCGGAGCCCTGGGCTCCGTCGTCGCCCAGGGCGGTGCCGCCCAGAATGCCGCCCGAACCACTGGTGGTGGACGAGACGCTGGCGGGGGCGAAGTACTCGGCGATGCCGCGCTTCTGCTCCGGGTCCGTGGTGTTGATGAGCCACATCAACAGGAAGAAGGCCATCATGGCGGTGACGAAGTCGGCGTAGGCCACCTTCCACGCGCCGCCATGGTGGCCGTGGCCGCCGCTCTTCTTGACCTTCTTGATGAGGATCGGACGATCGCTCATGGACATGGAACGCACCCCGCAATGGTGAGTCGATCCTGCCTGAATGAGGTTAAGGCGGGGTTTCCCGAAACGGGACGGTTGCCACCGCCGCCCGCGCCGCCTAGGTCCGGGTGAGCCGACCGTGGAGCCTGCGTGACCATCGATCCCCAGACCGACGCCGACACGCCCGAGCCCGTGGCCTATCGCCGGGCGCTGGGCGGCTTCGCCACCGGCGTGTGCGTGGTGACGGCGGACACCGCCGACGGCCCGCTGGGCATCACCATCAACAGTTTCACCTCGGTGTCGCTGGAGCCCCGTCTGGTGCTGTGGTGCCTGGACGAGGGGTCGCAGCGCGCCAGGGCGTTCGCCGGGGCCGAGCGGTTCAGCATCCATGTGCTGGGCGCCGAAGACCGGCGCATGGCGGCCCGGTTCGCGCGGGGCGACTGTATGCTGGCCGAGGAGGAATACGACCGGGTGGGCGAGGGCGCGCCGCGCCTGAAGCACGCGATCACCCGGCTGGACTGCCGCACCTGGCAGCGCCTGCCCATGGGAGACCACGTCACCATCGTGGGCGAGGTGGAGAGCTTCCAGGTGGACGGGGGCGACGCCCTGGTCTTCTTCCGGGGTCATTACGGACGCATGGGGGAGAACAGCCTGTGAAGATCGCATTCGCCGGACTGGGGGTCATGGGCGGGCCCATGGCCGGGCATCTGGTCAAGGCCGGGCACGCGGTGACCGGCTTCAACCGCTCGCCGGACAAGGCGCGGGCCTGGGCCGACAGGACGGGCGGGGCCCTTGCGGCCACCGTGGCCGAGGCGGCGGCGGGGGCCGAACTGTTGATGCTGTGCGTGGGCAATGACGACGACGTGCGTCAGGTCACAGCCGAGGCCCTGCCGCATCTGGCGGAGGGCGCGGTGATCGTGGACCACACCACCACCTCGGCCACGGTGGCCCGCGAGATGGCGGCGCTGGCGGGCGAGGGCGGACGGGCCTTCATCGACGCCCCGGTGTCGGGCGGACAGGCGGGCGCCGAGAGCGGCCAGCTGACGATCATGGCCGGCGGCGACGCGGCGGCCTTCGCCCGGGTCGAGCCGGTGCTGGCGGCCTATGCGAAAGCCATGCGCCTGATGGGGCCGTCGGGGGCCGGGCAGTTGACCAAGATGGTCAATCAGATCTGCATCGCCGGGGTGGTCCAGGGCCTGGCCGAGGCGGTCCACTTCGCGCAGAACGCCGGGCTGGAGCCCGAGGCTGTGCAGGCCGCCATCTCCAAGGGAGCGGCCCAGTCGTGGCAGATGGACAACCGCTGGGCCACCATGAGCCGGGGGGAGTTCGACTTCGGCTTCGCCGTGGACTGGATGCGCAAGGACCTGGGGCTGGTGCTGGACGAGGCGCGCGCCAACGGCAGCCACCTGGCCGTGACGGCGCTGGTGGACCAGTTCTATTCCGAGGTCCAGGCCATGGGGGGAAACAGGTGGGACACGTCCAGTCTGGCGGCGCGGCTGCAGGACCGGAAGCCGGGCGAGTAGGCGCCCCTCTGTCATCCCGGCCGTAGCGAAGCGGAGAGCCCAGCTTTTGTCATCCCGGATAACGCCTGACGGCGTTTCCGGGATGACAAGGGGCTCGTCCTGCTGCGGCCGGTGAGACTCCAGGCGCGAAAAACAGTGCAACGGGAGTCTCACGGGGCGCCCGGGAGGGCCTCCGAGCGGGGCTCGGCGCCCCTGAGGCCAAGGATTTCGGACTGGAGTTGGCGCATCGCCTGATCGAGGGGATCGGGCGGGCCGTCGTGAGACTCCGAGGGCGAAAAACAGTGCAATGAGAGTCTCACGGCCTCGTCGTGGGCGGCCTGTTCGACCTGCTCGGCCACGGCCGCGAGCCGGGTGGCGAGGCGCACGAGATCGCTTGTGGAGATGGGCGCGGCGGCTTCAGCGGCGGCGGCGGGGTCGTCGTCGGCGGGGGGCGGTTCGTGAGACTCCGGAGCGGAAAAACAGTGCAACGGGGGTGCAATGTCCCGGATAGCGCCGGACGGCGCTTCCGGGATGACAAGGGGCTCCTCATCGGCGGGGGCTTCGGCCGCGCGGCGGTCGGCGCTCGCCTGCTCCATGCGGGCCTCGCGGGCGGCGATTTCCTCGTAGCGGGCGAAGGGCTTGAGGTCCTTGTAGAGGCGCAGCCAGCCGCGGGCCTCGATCAGCCGCCCGGCGGCCACGGCGGCCTGGACGTGGGACCAGGCCTTTTCGACCATCTGGACGGCGGTGAGGGGCGTGGCCTGCTGATCGCGTTGCGGCGCGTCCCGGCTCGCGCCTGACGGCCCGTCCGGGATCACAAGGGGGTCGTCCTGCGGCGACGGCGCGTCGGGTTCCTGGTCCATGCGGCGCCAGCCCTGCTCGCGGGCGTGGCGGCGGAAGGTGGACAGGCGCAGGTCGTGGCGGCGGCAGACCGCCTCGGCGGGCGAACCGGCCAGATATTCATCGCGGGCGGCGGCCCAGCGGCGGGCGTCTCCGGTCAGGGCGCCGCGCGAGACGGGGGGAACGGTGGTCATGCTCATCCCGCCATTGTCAGGCGCCCCGGAGCAGCGGGACGAAAAACAGGCGTTTGAGACGCCGATCCCTTGTTTTCAGCGGCATTGGCCGACGGAAAAGCGGGATTTAGGGGCCCGAACCTTCTCCTGCGTCAACCGCGATGTCGGCTAGGCTGGGCGGACGGAATGCTCGAGGAGGCCGCCATGTCCGATCTGAACCGCCGACTGATGACCCGGAAGTCCGATTTCGGCGACACCCTGCTGGATGCGGTGGCCGCGCCGGAGCCGGGGGAAGGCGAGGTGGTGCTGGCGCTGGACCGGTTTTCGCTGACCACGAACAACATCACCTATGCGGCCTATGGGGACGCCATCGGCTACTGGCGGGTGTTTCCGACCGGGCGGGACGATTTTGGGCTGATGCCGGTGTGGGGGTTTGCCGACGTTGTGGCGTCCCGGGCCGAGGGGATCGCGGTGGGGGCGCGGGTGTTCGGCTATTTCCCCATGGCCGACACGCTGGTGGTCCAGGCCGAAAAGATCAGCAAGGGCGGGTTCGCCGACGCCGCGCCGTGGCGCAAGGCGGTGCCCGACATCTACAACCGTTATGTGCTGTGTGCGGCCGACGCCAACTATGACGTGGCGCTGGAGAACCCGGAGGCCCTGTTCCGGCCGCTGTTCATCACCTCCTATACGGCGGTGGATTTCCTGCGTGAGCACGACTTCTTCGGTGCGAAACAGGTGGTGGTGTCCAGCGCCTCGTCCAAGACCGCCTATGGCGCCGCCTGGTGCATGGCCGGGGACGACGTGCGGCTGCTCGCCCTGACGGGCGCGCGCAACCGGGCCTTCGTCGAGGGGCTGGGGGCCTATCAGGCGGTGTACGGCTATGACGAGATCGAGCGCCTGCCGACCGGCGTGCCGACCCTGTATCTGGATCTGGCCGGCGATCCCGAGCTGCGGCGGCGGGTGCACGCCCGGTTCGGCGCGGACCTGACCTGGGACTGTCTGGTGGGCTCGACCCAGGGCGACGCCTTTCCGATGGACGATCCCGAACTGGTCGGGCCGAAGCCGGTGTTCTTCTTCGCCGCCAGCTGTCTGGACGCCCACCGGGAGCGGGGGACCCTGCGCGCCTTCTACGAGCGGTTCTTCGCCGACCAGCGGGCGTTCTTTGAACGGGTGGTGGACCCGGCCGCGCCGTGGATCCGCATCGTCGAGCATCAGGGGCTGGACGAGGCGGCGAAGGTGGTGCGGGCCCTGGCCGACGGCGTGTCGGACGCGGCGGAAGGGGCTGTGGTGCGGCTGGTGCGCTGAGGCCGCCCGTCAGCCCGCCTCGGGCTCGTCGCCGGTGTTGACCATCCACGGAATGCCGAAGCGGTCGATGCAGGAGCCGAAGCCGGGGGACCAGAAGGTCTTTTCGAAGGGCATGACCACCTTGCCGCCGACGGACAGGGCCTCGAACCATTTGCGGGCCTGGTCGAGGTCGTCGGTGTGCAGGGAGACGTCGAAGCCGTTCTTCGGCTTGTCGATGTCGGGGGCCCAGTCGATGTCCATGTCGGCGCCCATCAGGGCCTGGTCGCCGATCTGAAGCCAGCAGTGCAGCAGCCAGTCCTTCATCTCCGGCTTGACCGGCATGCCGGGCGGGGCCTCGCCGTAGGTCATGGCGAAGGTGATCTCTCCGCCCAGGACATCGGCATAGAATTCAAAGGCCTCGCGGCACTGCCCGCGGAAACTCAGGCTGGTCACGATCTTCATGGCTGTGTCTCCTCCTCCGCCGGGAGGAAGGGTGGCGCCGATCCACGACGATTTCGAGACCGATCATCAACCCGGCAGGCGGGTGGCGGCGGAGGGCGCGAACCGTTTGCGCGCCTGTTCGTTGCCGTGGCGCGGGCGTCAATGTGACTGTCACGTGATCGCCGACTCCATATACGAGGGTCGGGCGTCAAACTCTTCGAGGCGGGATTTCGGGCATGGGCAGCGGCATCGGTCTGACCAGCGAGCGTCTCGGGCGCATCGTCGAGGAAGCGGCCAGTGAAGTCTACATCTTCTCCGGTGAGGATTTCCGCTTTCGGCTGGTCAACAAGGGCGCGCGTGAGAACCTCGGCTACACGATGGATGAGCTTCAGGGCCTGACGCCGTGGGATCTGAAGCCTCACATATCGCGCGACGCGTTTCTGACCGTGGTCCATCCGCTGCTCTCGGGCGCGGTTGAGCGGCTGGACTTTGAAACGGTCCACCAGCGCAAGGACGGGACGGACTACAACGTTTCGGTCAAGCTGCAGATGTTCGATGAGGGCGGCGACCGGATATTCTACGCGGCCATCCAGGACATCACGAGCTACCGGAAGATCGAGTCCGAGCTGCGGGAGATCTCCGCCCGACTTGACGCCATTCTCGACAATACGACGATGTCGGTGTTCCTGATGGATGAGCAGCAGCACTGCGTGTTCATGAACAAGGCGGCGGAGGCGCTGACGGGGTTCTCGTTCGCCGAGGTCACCGGCCGCCCCCTTCACGACGTGATCCATCACACCCATCCGGACGGCGCGCCTTTCCCGATCGAAACCTGCCCTATCGACCGCAGCTTTCCGGAGAAGGTGGGGACGCAGGGGGAGGAGGTTTTCGTCCACAAGGACGGGTCCTTCTATCCGGTCGCCTTCACCGCCAGCCCGGTCCAGGACAACGAGGCCAATGTGGTGGGTACGGTCATCGAGGCGCGGGACATCAGCGAGGAGAAGCGCAACGAGACGGCGCGCAACCTGCTGATGCGGGAGGTGGATCACCGGGCGCGCAATGTTCTGGCGGTGGTGCACTCGCTGGCGCAACTGACGCGGGCGGACGATCTGGAGAGCTACAAGACCATCCTGGCCGGCCGGATCAACGCCCTGGCGCGGGCCCAGACGTCGCTGGCCAGCCGGCGCTGGGAGGGCGGGCGGCTGGAGGATGTGGTCCGCGAGGAGCTGGAGGCTCTGTGCCCCAGGGACAGCATCGAGGTGCAGGGGCCGGAGGTTGGACTGTCACCCGAGCAGGTTCAGCCCATCAGCATGCTGATGCACGAGATGGCCACCAATGCGAACAAGTACGGCGCCTGCAGCCACGTCCACGGCAAGATTTCGGTGACCTGGACGCTGGAAGACAGTCAGGTGACGCTGGTCTGGCGCGAGGCGGGAGGGCCGCCCGTGGTGGCCCCGATGCGCGAAGGGTTCGGCTCGGTGCTGAAGGCCGGGGTGGTCGGTCAGATCAAGGGCACGATCAGCCGGACGTGGGACCCGGCGGGGCTGGTGGTTGAGGTGACGTTCCCGCTCTAGCGGCCTGACCGGTCAGACGCCCAGCAGGCGGGCGGCGCGGGGGGCGAAATAGGTCAGGACGCCCGCGCAGCCGGCGCGCTTGAAGGCGGTGAGGGTTTCGATGACGGCCCGGTCCTCGTCCAGCCAGCCGTTGGCGGCGGCGGCGCGCATCATCGCGTACTCGCCGGACACCTGATAGGCGAAGGTGGGCACGTGGAACGCCTCGTGGATGCGGCGCACGATGTCCAGATAGGGCAGGCCCGGCTTGACCATCACCGCGTCGGCGCCCTCGGCCAGATCGGCGGCCACCTCGCGCAGGGCCTCCTCGGAATTGGCGAAGTCCATCTGATAGGTCTTCTTGTCGCCGGTCAGGGCTTTCGCGGAGCCCACCGCGTCCCGGTAGGGGCCGTAGAAGGCCGAGGCGTATTTGGCGGCGTAGGACAGGATCAGCACGTCCTGGAAGCCGTTGGCCTCCAGCGCGTCGCGGATGGCGGCCACGCGGCCGTCCATCATGTCCGAAGGCCCGACCATGTCGGCGCCCGCGTGGGCATGGATGAAGGCCATCTCGGCCAGACGATCCAGGGTGGCGTCGTTGACGATGACCCCGTTCTCGATGAGGCCGTCGTGGCCGTGGTCGGCGAAGCAGTCCAGCGCCACGTCGGTCATGACGCCGATCTCGGGCGCGGCGTCCTTGATGGCCTTGATGCAGTCGGGAATCAGGCCGTCGGGGTCCACGGCGCCGGAGGCCTCGGCGTCCTTTTTCGACGGGTCGATGTTGGGGAACAGGGCCACGGCGGGGATGCCCAGCGATGCGGCTTCCTTCGCGGCCTCGGCGGCGGCCTTCGGGCTGAGGCGGTCGACGCCGGGCATGGAGGGGACCGGGACGCGGTCCTCGTCGCCGTCATGGACGATCAGCGGCCAGATCAGGTCGGACGGGGTCAGCACATGCTCGGCCACCAGCGAACGGACCCACGGGGTGCGGCGCAGACGGCGCGGGCGCGCGGCGGGGAAGGGGGCGGGGGTGAAGACGCTCATGACCGGGACTTTCAGACCGAAACGCGGCCCACGGGCTGCTGGGCGCCGAGGCGGACCATGCCGATGACCGAGGAGATGATGACCCACAGGCTGGCCAGGGCGTAGGCGATCAGGAACACGAAGACGCCGACGAAGAAGACCACGGGCATGTCGGGGCTGACCTGCATGGCCACGGCCTCCCAGGCGTCGCCCGGTGCGTTGGCGATCACCAGCCGGACCAGATCCACGAACAGGAACACCACCCCGACCGCCAGGGCGATGAAGGCCACCATGGCCAGGGCGAAGCCGATCCAGAAGTGTCGGATCTGATAGCGGTAGTGGCTGCAGGCCAGGGGCTCGGCCTCGGGCTTGCGCACATAGGCGATGACCACGGCCATCAGGGCGGTGAGGCCGAACACGAAGGGCGCGGCGAACATCAGGGCGTGGCCGACCATGGCCAGGTTGCGATCATCGCTCGACGGATCGCGTCCCTGTCCGGTATTAGCGGTGTCGCTCATGCGGGTCTCCTCATGGATTCCGCCGTCAGCCCCCCGACGACGCGCCGTTGAGGCCGCCGCATAGACCAATCGCAACAGCGGCGCAAAGCCGCGACGACTTCAGGGATGCTCATGGACTTCGCCCTCACCGAGGATCAACGCGCCATTCAGGAGGCCGCACGCGCCTTCGCCGAAGCCGAACTGGCGCCCCATTCCGCCCGCTGGGACGAGGAGAAGCACTTCCCCGTCGACGTGATGAAGGCGGCGGCCGAGATGGGTTTCTGCGCCATCTATGCGGGCGAGGAGCACGGCGGCATGGCGCTGGGCCGCGTCGAGGCGGCGGTGATCTTTGAAGAGCTGTCGCGGGGCGACGTGTCGGTGGCGGCCTTCATCTCGATCCACAACATGGCCACCTGGATGATCGACGGGTTCGGCTCGGACGACCTGCGGGCGCGCTATGTGCCGTCGCTGGTGAGCATGGACAGGATCGCCAGCTATTGCCTGACCGAGCCGGGCTCGGGGTCGGACGCGGCGGCGCTGCGGACCACGGCGGTGAAGGACGGGGATCACTACGTCCTGAACGGCTCCAAGGCCTTCATCTCGGGCGCGGGCACGTCGGACATCTATGTGGTCATGGCCCGCACGGGCGGGGAGGGGGCCAAGGGCATCTCGGCCTTTGTCGTGGACAAGGACACGCCGGGCCTGAGCTTCGGCGCCCAGGAGAAGAAGATGGGCTGGAACGCCCAGCCCACGGCCATCGTCTCGTTCGACGACTGCCGGGTGCCGGCGGCCAACCTGCTGGGCCAGGAAGGCGACGGATTCCGCTATGCGATGATGGGGCTGGACGGCGGAAGGCTGAACATCGCGGCCTGTTCGCTGGGCGGGGCGCGGCTGGCGCTGGAGACGGCGCAGGACTACGTCGGCAGCCGCAAGCAGTTCGGCAAGGCGCTGGCCGAGTTCCAGAACACCCAGTTCAAGCTGGCCGACATGGCGACCCAGCTGGACGCCGCCCGGCTGATGGTGCTGCGCGGCGCCTGGGCCATCGACACGGCCCATGCGGAGAAGACCAAATGGTGCGCCATGGCCAAGCGGCTGGCCACCGACTCCTGTTTCCAGATCGCCGACGAAGCGCTGCAGCTGCATGGGGGCTACGGCTACCTGAAGGACTATCCGCTGGAGCGCATCGTGCGCGACCTGCGGGTGCACCGTATCCTGGAAGGCACCAACGAGATCATGCGCGTGATCACCGCGCGGGAGATGCTGCGGCAGTGACCGAGCGGTCGGTTCCATGGTCTTGGCGGGGGATGCTTCTGGCCGGGGCCGTCGGCGGCAGCGCTTTATTGTCGCTGATGTCGGGAATGGACCGATTTCGGTCCGGCCTCGACGTCGATGGTTTCCTTGCTAGGCGGATTGACTTCACCCTGCTGGAGATGGCCGCGGGCTCCCTGCAAGTCGGGCTGGCGATGGTGGCCGTGCTTCTCGTGCCAGCTTACTGGACCGCGCGCTTTGCGAAACCCAGCCTGGTCTGGTTTCTGGTCATATCGATCGGCCTTCCGACAGGGCTTGTGTTGCTTTGGACGCTTTTCCTGATCGTCCCGGAAATCGCGGACTTCATGCGTAACGCTGACTCGTTTCAGCCCGTCAATCTGACCTATTTGCCGAACTATCTCGGGCCCGCTGTCTTCTTGATCGCCACGAGCCTGGCAGCGCTGGCCTATCTGATCGTCGCCAAATCTGTGAGAAGCTCTTCATGACCTCAGAACCTGAAATCCTCACCCGCGTCGAAAACGGCCTCGCGGTCATCACCCTGAACCGGCCCAAGGCCATCCATGCGCTGAACAAGGGCATGTGCGAGGCGATGATCGCGGCGCTGCTGGACTGGCGGGACGATCCGGCGGTCAAGTCGGTGCTGATCGACCACGCGGGTGAGCGAGGATTCTGCGCCGGGGGCGACATCCGCATGATCGCCGAGAGCGGGGCGGGGGATGCGTCGGAGGCCAAGGCGTTCTTCCATGCGGAATACCGGCTGAACCATCTGCTGTTCGACTACCCCAGGCCGGTGACGGCGCTGGTGGACGGCATTGTCATGGGCGGCGGCGTGGGCATCAGCGAGCCGGCCGATGTGCGCATCGCCACCGAGCGGACCACCTACGCCATGCCGGAGACGGGCATCGGCCTGTTCCCTGACGTGGGCGGCGGCTGGTTCCTGCCGCGCCTGCCGGGCCAGACCGGCGTCTGGCTGGCCCTGACCGGGGCGCGGCTGAAGGCGGCGGACACGGTGGCGCTGGGGATCCACACCCATTTCGCCCCGTCGGAACAGGTGGAGGCGCTGAAGGCGGCCCTGATCGCCGGTCCGGCCGATCCGAAGGCGGTCGCCGACCGCTTCGCGGCCGACCCCGGCCCGTCGCCGTTGAGCGAGCACCGCAACGCCATCGACCGGCTGTTCGGCCATGACACGGTGGAGGCCATCTTCGCGGCGCTGGAGGCGGACGGGTCGGAGTGGGCGCTGAAGCAGCTCTCGATCCTCAAGACCAAGTCGCCCCAGTCCATGAAGGTCTCGCTGCGCCAGATCCGCACGGGCGCGGGGCTGGACTCGTTCGCGGACAACATGGCCATGGAGTACCGGCTGGGCGGACGGATCGTGCGCACCCACGATTTCCAGGAAGGCGTGCGCGCCGTGATCGTGGACAAGGATAATGCGCCGAAATGGTCGCCGGCCGATCTGGCGGGCGTCACCGACGCGCAGCTGGACGCCCTGTTCGCACCCTTGCCGGCCGGCGAGGAATGGACCCCGCTTTGATGCGAGAGCCTGATTCACGGCATCGGCGGAATCGCGAAGCGATTCCACCTCAACCGATCAGGCTCTAGGAGCCCAGATCGTCCATCACCCGCGCCGCCAGACGCCGGGTGACCGGGCGGTGCAGGGCGTCGAGGCGCGCAACCGCCGCTTCGGCCGCCTGGGCCGAGCGCTCGATGCGGCGCACCAGATAGGGGATCACGTCCGGCTGCGGCCGGATGCTGCGCCGCTCGAAGGCCCGCTCGAGGATGGCGGCCAGCACCGCCTCGTCGGGCTCCTCGATCACCACGGTGCGGATGGCGTTGAGGCGTGAGTGCAGGTCAGGCAGCGTCACCGGCCACAGGGACGGCGCCTTGCGCGACACCAGAAGCAGGGCGCCGCCGCCCGTCTGGGCCAGGTTCAGCAGGTGGAACAGGGCCTCGTCGTCCGTATCAGGCGCCCGGTCCAGCAGCACCGGCCGCCCCTCCAGCTCCATGGGATCGACCAGAGCCGCCTCGGCGCCGTGCAAGGGCATGGCGCCCACCCGCTCGGCCCAGATGGCGGCCAGATGGCTCTTGCCCGACCCGGCCGGCCCGCACAGGGACAGCACCCCGCCGCCCAGCCCGGCCGCCGCATCGGGCCACCCGGCCAGGGTCAGGGCGGCGGCGCGGTTGCAGTCGGACACGATGAAATCATCCGCCCGGAACGGCGTCTCGCGCTCCAGCTCCAGTTTCAGCTGATCGGTCCGGTCGGCGGTCATGCGCGCCCTATATCAGAACGGCCCCGCCGCCGCGCCAGAATGCAACCGGACGGGGTGGTGGAGGATCGTCAGCCGCCTGTGGATGATTTCACAGGGCCAGCCCCTTGAAATGCCGTAGCGGAACATGGCTCCACCTTGACTTTCCGGGGCGATGATGCGCCCTTCCGCGCCTTCCTTTTCCGCTGATTTCCGGCCCCGGACACCACCATGCACGCCTATCGCTCCCACACCTGCGGCGCCCTTCGCGCGACTGACGCGGGTTCCACCGTCCGCCTGTCCGGCTGGGTGCACAGAAAGCGCGACCACGGCGGCCTGCTGTTCATCGATCTGCGCGACCACTACGGCCTGACGCAGCTGGTGCTGCACCCGGCCACGCCGGGCTTCGAGGCGGTCGAACGCCTGCGCGCCGAGAGCGTGATCTGCGTCGACGGGGATGTGGTGAACCGCACGGGCGAGACGGTGAACGCCAACCTGCCCACCGGGGAGATCGAGGTGCAGGTCAAGGCGGTGCAGGTGCTGTCCGAGGCCGCGGAACTGCCGCTGCCGGTGTTTGGAGAGCCGGAGTACCCCGAGGAAATCCGGCTGAAGCACCGCTATCTGGACCTGCGCCGCGAGACCCTTCACCGCAACATCGTGCTGCGCTCGAACGTGATCCACTCGATCCGTCACCGCATGGTGGCGCAGGGCTTCCTGGAGTTCCAGACGCCGATCCTGACGGCCTCGTCGCCCGAGGGCGCGCGGGACTTCCTGGTGCCCAGCCGGCTGCATCCGTCGAAATTCTATGCGCTTCCGCAGGCGCCCCAGCAGTTCAAGCAGCTGCTGATGGTGTCGGGCTTCGATCGCTATTTCCAGATCGCGCCCTGTTTCCGGGACGAGGACCTGCGGGCCGACCGGTCGCTGGAATTCTACCAGCTCGACGTGGAGATGAGCTTCGTCACGCAAGAGGATGTTTTTGCAGCGATCGAGCCCGTCATGCATGGCGTGTTCGAGGAGTTTTCCAACGGCAAGGCGGTGGACCCCTATCCGTTCGTGCGCATCCCGTACCGCGAGTCCATCGCCAAATACGGCACGGACAAGCCGGACCTGCGCAATCCCATCGAGATGCAGGACGTGTCCGACCACTTCCGCGACGGCGGGTTCGGCCTGTTCAACAAGATCCTGGCGGCGGACGCGAAGAACGCGGTCTGGGCCATCCCGGCGCCGGGCGGCGGCTCGCGCGCCTTCTGCGACCGCATGAACTCGTGGGCCCAGGGCGAGGGCCAGCCGGGTCTGGGCTATGTGTTCTGGTCCGAGGACCAGGGCGCCTGGGGCGGTCCCATCGCCAAGAACCTGGGCGCCGAGGCGACCGACGCCCTGATGAAGGCGCTGAACCTGGGGCAGGGGGACGCGGTGTTCTTCGCCGCCGGCGACCCGGCCGCGTTCCACAAGTTCGCGGGCAATGCGCGGATCAAGCTGGGTCTGGACCTGAATCTGGTGAAGGACGACGCCTTCCGCTTCTGCTGGATCGTGGACTTCCCCATGTTCGAGTGGTCCGAGGAGGAGAAGAAGGTCGACTTCAGCCACAACCCCTTCTCCATGCCGCAAGGCGAGCTGGAGGCGCTGGAGAGCAAGGATCCGCTGGATATCCTGGCCTATCAGTACGACATCGTCTGCAACGGCTATGAGCTGTGCTCGGGCGCCATCCGGAACCACAAGCCGGAGATCATGCTCAAGGCCTTCGAGATCGCGGGCTATGGGCCCGAGGTGGTCGAGGCGGAGTTCGGCGGCATGCTGAACGCCTTCCGCTACGGCGCGCCGCCGCACGGGGGTCTGGCGCCGGGCATCGACCGCATCGTCATGCTGCTGGCGGGCGAACAGGCTATCCGCGAGGTCATCGCCTTCCCGCTGAACCAGCAGGGACAGGATCTGCTGATGAATGCGCCGTCCGAGGTGGAGGAGCGTCAGCTCAAGGAGCTGCACATCCGCCTGGCGCCGCCGATCAAGGTCTGAGGCTTATTCGCCGCCGAAGCCGATGATGTGGCGCGGCGCCGGGGCCACCGGCGGGCGTGGCGGCACGGGCACGCGGACATAACGCCGGGCGCCCGAGCAGCCGCCGGCGTTGCTCAATCGCGCGGGCAGGCGGGTCGAGGAGTCGGCACAGGCGTTGTTCACCTGCTCCTGGGTCAGGTTGCGGACGCGGGACAGGTCGGAGCCCCGGATATCGGCGCGGGACAGGTCGGCGCCGGAAAAGTCCGCTCCGGCAAAATCGCCGTCGCCCAGTTGGGCGGCGCTGAGGTCGGCGTCCCGGAAGCCGGCGTTGCGGAAATCGCCGCCGCGGAAATTGGCGGCGGTCAGCTGGGTGTTGCTGAAATCGGCGCGCGCAGCCTCGGCGTGGCTGAAGTCGGCGCCGAACAGCTCGCTGCCGCGCAGCCGCGCCCCGGCCAGTTCCGCGCCGCGGAAGTTCACGCCCACAAGCTCGCCGTCCGTCAGGGTGGCGTTGTTCAGGCTGGCGCCTGTGAACAGGGCGCCCTGGGCGGTGGCGCCGCTGAGATTGGCGTTGTCGAAGGCCGCGCCGGTGAAGTTGGCGCCGACGATGGTGACGCCGCGCAGGTCGGCGCGGGTGAAGTCCGCGCCGCTGAAATTGGAGCCCACCAGCTGGGCGCCGCGCAGATTGGCCCCCACCAGGGCCGAGCCCGAGAAATTCGCGCCGGTGAAGCTGGCGCCGCCCAGGTCGCGGCCGGACAACTCGCAGCCCCGGCAGGCTCCGCCCAGCGAGACCAGGCGAGCCACGTCGCGATCCTGCAAGCTCATCTCGGCCGCCGCGCCGGTGGCGGCGAGGCCGACGACCGCGCCGGAAACGGCGGCGGCGAAACGACGGAATGTGTGGGCGGCGGGTTTCATCACGCCTAATCCATGCCGCTTAAGTGCATGAGGAACCACTTAAATCGCCGTAACCTCGGCGCCCTGCACGCGTCCTCAGCAAGGCGGAATATGAAGACCGGCAGGCAGGGTGGTCGTGGCGTCGCCGCAGGCGCGGTCCAGCTGGCGCTGGCTCAGGCCGCGCGCGCCGGTCAGGTCGGCGCCCGACAGGTTCGCTCCGGTCAGGGTCGCGCCCGCGAAGTTCGCGCCGCGCAGCCAGGTCCCGACAAGGCTGGCGTTGGTCAGATCCGCGCCCGCGAAGCTGGCCGAGGAGAACACCCCGCCGTAGGCCTCCACGTCGCGAAGGTCCGCATTGGAGAATCGGGCGCGGTTCAGAACGGTCAGGCTGAGGTCGGCCTGGCGCAGGCGGGCGCGGCTGAAATCCAGTCCGGATCGCTCCAGCCCGTTGAAGTCCGCCTGGAACAGATTGCATCCCGGGCAGCTGGAGCCGGACACCGCGCGGGCGACCTGGCCGGCGTTCTGGGCCATGGCCGGGGCGGCGAGGGAGAGGACGGCCAGGGCGGCCAGGGCGATTCTCATGACGGGACTCCGCGCGGAAAGCGATGCCGATCATGCAGGATAAGGGCCTAACGCGGAGTTTCAGCCGTTCATCTGGGGCGCGGCGCCGCAGGAATCGCATTCGAAGCCCGCGCCCTTCCTTTGCAGGGCGAAATCGCCGCAGGCCGGGCAGGCGGCGGCCATGGGCTGGGCCGGTGCGGTGGGCGGGGCCTCGGCGTCCCGCTTCTGGCCGAACGGCAGGACCACCAGATTGTCCGGCGCGGCGCCGCGGGCGAAGCCCTTGGAGATGAAGCGGGCGGCGGGCACGGCCTCGGCGTCGCCGCCGTCACCCCCGCCCAGCCCGTCCGCGTTCAGGGCGTCGGGATCGGCGTTGGCCAGCTCGGAACGGTCCAGATAGCTGACCGCCAGCTCGCGGAAGATGTAGTCCAGGATCGAGGTGGCCGACTTGATGGAGTCGTTGCCGGTCACGCGGCCCGCGGGCTCGAAGCGGGTGAAGACGAAGGCGTCCACGAACTCGTCCAGCGGCACGCCGTATTGCAGGCCGATGGAGATGGCGATGGCGAAATTGTTCATCAGGCTGCGGAAGGCGGCGCCTTCCTTGTGCATGTCGATGAAGATCTCGCCCAGTTCGCCGTCGTCGTATTCGCCGGTGTGGATGTAGACCTTGTGGCCGCCCACGGCCGCCTTCTGGATATAGCCCTTGCGGCGGTCGGGCAGCTTGCGGCGGGTGCGGTCCCGCTCCACCACCTTCTCCACCACGCGTTCGGACACGAGGCGCTCTGCGGTGTCAGACGAGGACTGCGCGCGACCGGACGCTTCGATCGGCGGCAGATCCAGCAGGTTTCCAAGCGGGGCCGGGTCCGCCACGAGCCGGATGGCGCGCGCGCCGGCCAGGGCCCGGCGGGACACGGCGCGCATGGCCTGTTCGCCGGCCGCGTCCCAGTCCAGACGCTCGGGCGTGAGGTCCGGCAGGTCGCTGAACGGCGCCACGGCGGCGGCCACGCTCGTCGGATCGACGCCGAGAACCGCGCGCAGCCCGGGCGACGCCGCGTCCCAATCGGTCAGATCCGTATGGCCGAAGGCGTGGGCGGCGGCCCGGGCCCGGTCCTCGTCGCTGACGCCCAGGTGGGCGAGCAGATCGAAACCGGGGTTCGCCCGGTCGTCGGCGGTGACGCCCAGGACGTCGTGCAGGAAGCCGGCGTCCAGCACCGGGAGGAAGGCGTGCTCCAGCCGCTGCACCGTCGCCAGGGCCGTTTCGATGGCCTGAAGCTCAACGTCGGTGAAGCCGAGCGCCCTCAGGGCCCCGTGGTCCAGCCCCGGCGCCTCGACCAGGGTGCGACGGCCCAGCAGGTGACGCTCCGCGGCCTCCACGTCGCCGCCCAGCGCCGCAATGGCCGTAACCGCATGGGGCGACAGCGCGGGGGCGGTCTCGCCCTCCGCGGTCTCGATCAGGATGCGGTGGGGGGCCGCGCCGTCCAGGGACGCGCCCAGACGCAGCGCCAGTTCGGCGTCGTCGGAGAACAGGCCGATGAGCGCGTGGCGCAGACCATGCTTGCGGGCGGTCTTGAGGGCGTGACCGTACAGCGTGGCGGCCTGTTCGCCTTCGACGCCCAGCGCGGCGGCGGCTTCTGCGCGGGCCGTGGTGACGGCGAGCGTCTCCTCGGCGTGATCGGGCCAGTCGGGGCAGGCCCGGATGCGGGCCGCCATGTCCGCCGAGGCGGCCGTGGCCGTGGCGTGGATCAGGGCCGCGCGCCCGGCGATCCAGGTCTGGCCGGTTTCGCTGCTCGTCCCGAGGCCCTGCGCCATGACGGCCTCGCCGACACCCGCCAGGGCCAGGGTGATCTGACGGACGCCGAAGCGCCAGGCCGCATCGCCGGCCGTACGGGAGAAACCGCAGGCGGCCTCGATCTCAAGGGCCGTGGTCATGAGGCGCGTCAGGGCCTCCAGACTCTCGGGATCGTCGGCGGCCGCAAGATTGATCGCGGCCGTGGGGGCGGCCACGGCGCCGTCGAGCGCGGCGGCGTCGCGGGGGGCGAAGGCCAGGGTGACGCGGCCCGTGGCCAGGGCGGCGTCCACCGCCGGGCGTGTCTCGGGCGCGCCGGACGCGGCGAGGGCGCGGTCGGACAGGGCGACCACCGGACGCGGCGCGGGCGTCTCGATGAGGCCGATCTCCGGCAGGCGTCCGCGGGCCGCCAGAAGGATGTCGGAGTCCCGTGCGCCGGCCGCGCGGGCGGCGTGGGCGGCCCGGGCGAGGGCGGGATTGCGCCGGGGGTCGGCGCAGTCCGCGTCGGGGCCTTCGCAGCGGTCCACCGCGTCGGCCACCGCGTCCAGCTTTTGTCGCAGGGCGTCCATCGCATCCTGGCTGAGCCGCCGGGCCTGGGCCTCGCGGGCATGGCGGGCCAGTCGTGCGGCGGCGGCGGGATCGGCCAGATCGATGACGTCGCGGTCCGGGGTCTCAAGACCCTCATCGTCGGCGACCGGATGGATGCGGTGACCCCCGGCGGCGGCGGCGGCCGGGGCGGCGAGCCCCAGCAGCACGGCGCCGATCAGCTCCTCGGCGAAGGCGCGCGCGACGCCGACGCTCTCGAACAGACCCAGGGCATGCCCCCAGGCGGCCAGGCGGACGGCCCAGCGCCCGGGCCCGCCGTCCAGCAGTTCGGGGTGCAGAGGCGCGGTGAGGGCTTCGGGGGCGAGGTTGGGCAGATCGCCCGGCAGATCCCCGGCCCAGTCCAGCCAGGCTTCGATGCGGGCGGAGGGCCAGCCGGCGGGGGCGAGGACGGTCTGGATGCGGTCCGGCCGCTCCACGGCGCGCGGCTCCAGGGCCACGGCGGCGGCGGAATCGGTGAACCGGGATGAAAAGCGCATCGATGTCTCCGCGGTCATGGCGCGAGACTAGGGCCATGGCGGCGGGCGAGACAATAAATGTGGTTACTCGCGGCCGCTTACCCACAAGATATTGCGAATAATGGCGACAATCGGAATGCTGGACGCGGGGCGGCGCGGTTTCTATATTCGCGGCCGTTCAAGGGGCGCGTCGCCGCCCTGATTCCCATCACGAAAGCGTCCCAAGTGCTGAACCTGCTGGCCAAGATCTTCACCTGGTGGAACGGGGCCACCATCGGCACCCTGTTCACCATCGCCAAGCGCGGCGAACTGGTCGGCACGGACGAGTTCGGCAACCGCTATTACCAGTCGCGGGACACCACCAGCTATGACGGCCGCAAGCGCCGCTGGGTGATCTACGACGGCTACGCCGAGGCGACCAAGGTGGCGCCCGACTGGCACGGCTGGCTGCGCTACACCTTCGACGAGCCGCCGTCAGAGGACGGCATGGCGCGCCGCTCCTGGGAGCGGCCGCACCTTCCCAACCTGACCGGCACGCCCATGGCCTGGCGTCCCAAGGGCTCGCTGGCCGCCGAGGGCCGCCGTCCAGCCGCCACCGGCGACTATCAGGCCTGGACGCCCGAGGGATGACCCGCCGCGGCAGACTGCTGGCGGGCGTGGTGGCCATCGGACTGGCCGCCGCCGGGATCGGCGTGGCCCAGACCGAGCAGCAGCCGCAGGACGCCCAGCCTGTGCCTCAGGGCGAGCCCCAGCCCCAGCAGCCGGTGTCCGCGGATCCCGTCGCCGACATCCTGATCCGGCAACAGCAGGAGCAGGACGCCGCCCGTCGCGCCACCGAGGCCCTGAACCGCGCCCCGCCCGGCGCGCTGATGCAGGCCCAGCCCCGTCCCGCCGAACCGGTCGAACGGGCCGAAGCGGAAGAGGTCGAGGAAGACGAAACGGAAGACACGGAGCTGGCCGAGGCCGACACGGACGATGTTCCGGAGACGCTGGAGGAGCCCGAGGAGGCGCCCGCCCGCGAGCGTCGACCGGTGGCCATCATCCAGGCCCTGGACAAGACCACGGCAGAGACCATGCGCTTTGAAGTGCAGGTGGGCGGTCCGCCGGTTCGCTTCCGCAACAGCCTGATCTTCACGGCGCGGGCCTGCGAGGTGAACGCCGCCGACGATCCGCAGGAAGAGGCCGCGGCCTATCTGGAGATCCGCTCCCAGCCCAGCGGCACCAACCAGCCGACGCAGGCGCGTCAGGTGTTCCGGGGCTGGATGTTCGCCTCGGCCCCGGCGGTCAATCCGCTGGAGCACCCGAACTATGACGCCTGGGTCGTGGGCTGCCGGGCGTAGTCGACGGCCTGGGCGCCCGTCATCGGAGCCATGAAGGCGGGGAGATCGGGCGTGACGTCCAGAATCTCCTTGAGGGTGCGCAGATAGGCCGCCTGGGGCGTCTCCACAAAACCGAACTGCGACAGGTGCCCGGTCATGAACTGTGCGTCCAGCAGCCGCCAGCCGCCCTTGTTCATCCGCGCCACCAGATGGACCAGGGCGACCTTTGAGGCGTCGGTCGCCCGGCTGAACATGCTTTCGCCGAAGAAGGCCCCGCCCAGGGTCACGCCGTAGAGGCCGCCCACGAGCGCGCCATTGAGGCGACATTCGACGCTGTGGGCCGCGCCGCGGGCGTGCAGGGCCAGGTAGAGCTCGCGGATGGCGGCGTTGATCCAAGTGTCCTCACGGCCCGGCGCCGGCTCGGCGCAGGCGTCCAGAACCGCCTCGAAATCGGTGCTGACGCTGACGGCGAAGCGGTCCTGCCGCACCGTGCGGGCCAGCCGGGACGACAGACGGAAACGGTCCAACGGCAGGACGGCCCGCATGGCCGGCTCGACCAGATAGATTTCGGGGTCGTCGCGGCTGTCCGCCATGGGGAAGACGCCGGCGGCGTAGGCGGCCAGAAGCTCATCCGGCCCGAAGCGGGTGATGAAGTCCTTCATAGTGACTCCGCCCTCGCGAATGTGCCGACCGAGCTTCGCATGACGGCGATTGACGAAACCTGGGGGTCGACCTCTATTGCCGGGGGACTGTCGCAGGGGGGAGCGGTCTTGAAGCAATCGACTTTGGGCGAGCGGATAGCCCATGAACTCAGCACACTGGGCCTTGACACCAGCAAGTCATTTGAAGCGGCCCAACTGGTTGTCCAGACCGGATTCTCACTGCTGGGCGGTCTTGTGGTGGCCATTCTGGCGTATTGGCTCATACACTCAAACCAGATCAGGGCTGCGCGAGACGGGCGAAAGATCGAGCGCGCCCGTCTGCTGTACGATCTTGATCGGGAATATTTCAACCTGATGGCGACGCGCTGTCTGGTGAGAGCGCCCGGACGACCGCGCGCCGTTTACAGGGCTGATGAACTCTGGAACCTGGAATACGCCCTGACCAAGGATGTCATCTGGTTTGAAAAGATGCAGGTGCGCAAGAACATCCGAATCTACCATTCCATCAATCACTCCCGATATGTCCGCATCCATCGTGACTGGCTGATCGACACGCTGATCCTGCATCATGTCGCGGCCTGGGGGCGACGTATCGGCAACGGGGTGGAGGCGGGCATCCTGGATCGCCGCGACGTGGCCGGCATGTGGCGCAACATTCTGCCCTGGGCGCGGGACAACCGTTTTTCCTTCATGAAGGACATGTTCGGATCCAGCGCGCTCGACAGGCTTATTCGGGACGATCAGGAGCATGGACGGGAGGCCCGGGAGACACCGATGGCTTATGTCCGTGCAAAATGGCCGCTGAGAGGACTCCGTCTGGTCTTCCATCGTCTGGGCTTCGGATTCAGGTGGTGCCGCGACAGGATGGTGAGTTTTGTGGATTCTCGCCGCACGCTTCGTCGGACGCCCCCGGATCACTGGCCTGCCGATATCCTGCCGCTGTACGCGATCATTTACACCGTGGTCGCGCAGAGCATCATTCATGGGCAGTTGGACGCCCTGGATTACGCCTGTCTGATCGACCCTGACCCGACGGTTCAGGCGCGACTGGATGCCGAGATCAGGAACACGCTTTTGATGGCGTGACGCTCAGCCCTCGCCCTTCTGGCGTTTGGCCCAGTTCTCCAGCCAGTGGATGTCGTAGTCGCCGGACAGGATGTCAGGCTCGTTCAACAGCTTCTGGAACAGGGGAATCGTGGTGTCGATGCCGCCCACGACCATCTCGTTCAGGCTGCGCTTCAGGCGGGCGACGCACTCGGCGCGGTCCCGGCCGTGAACGATCAGCTTGCCGATCAGGCTGTCGTAATAGGGCGGGATCGTATAGCCGGCGTAGAGGGCGCTATCCAGCCGCACGCCCAGACCGCCCGGGGCGTGGAAATCATTCACCAGACCCGGCGAGGGGGTGAAGGTCTCGGAATTCTCGGCGTTGATCCGGACCTCGATGGCATGGCCGTCGAAGGTGACCTGATCCTGGGTGAAGCTGAGCGGCAAGCCGGCGGCGATGCGGATCTGCTCGCGCACCAGATCGACGCCGGTGATCATTTCCGTAACCGGATGCTCGACTTGCAGGCGGGTGTTCATCTCGATGAAGAAGAACTCGCCGTCCTCCCACAGGAACTCGATGGTGCCGACGCCCAGATAGCCGATCTTGCCGATGGCCTTGTTGACCGTCTCGCCGATGGCGGCGCGCTCCTTCGCCGTCAGGGCCGGGGAGGGGGCTTCCTCCAGCACCTTCTGGTGGCGGCGTTGCAGCGAACAGTCGCGCTCGCCCAGGTGCACGACGTTGCCGTGGCTGTCGGCGATGACCTGGATCTCGATGTGCCGGGGCTTCTGGAGGTAGCGCTCCATGTAGACCGCGCCGTTGCCGAAGGCGGCCAGGGCCTCGGACTGGGCGGTCTGGACGGCCTCGACCAGATCGTCGGCGGTCAGGGCCACCTTCATGCCGCGTCCGCCGCCGCCCGCCGCCGCCTTGACGATCAGGGGGAAGCCGATGGCCTTTGACGCCTCGATGGCGGCCTCGATGGTCTCCACCTCGCCGTCGGAGCCGGGCACGCAGGGGATGCCGGCCTCCAGCACCGTCTGCTTGGCCGTGATCTTGTCGCCCATGACCCGGATATGCTCGGGCTTCGGCCCGATGAAGGTCATGCCGTGGGCCTCGACGATCTCGGCGAAGCGGGCGTTCTCCGACAGGAAGCCGTAGCCGGGGTGAATGGCCTGGGCCCCGGTGATCTCGGCCGCGGCGATGATCGAGGGGATGTTCAGATAGGACCTGGCCGCGGGGGCCGGGCCGATGCAGACGCTTTCGTCGGCCAGGCGCACCCACATGGCGCCCCGGTCAGCCTCGGAGTGCACCGCCACGGTGGAGATTCCCATCTCCTTGCAGGCGCGATGGATGCGCAGGGCGATCTCGCCCCGGTTCGCGATCAGGACCTTGGTGAACATGGCCTAGTCCTCGAGCAGGACGAGGGCTTCGCCGTATTCCACCGGCTGGGCGTCGCCCACCATGATGTCGACCACCACGCCGTCGCGGGGCGCGGCGATGGGGTTCATGGTCTTCATGGCTTCGACGATCAGCAGGGTCTGGCCCTTCTTGACCTTGTCGCCCGCCTGCACGAACGGCGGGGCCTCCGGCGACGGCTTCAGATAGGCGGTGCCGACCATGGGCGACTTCACCTCTTCGCCCTTGCGCGAGACGATGGTGGCCGGGTCCGACGGCATGGAGACGGGCGCGGGGGCCGGAGCCGGCGCGGCCTGGGCCGGGGCGGCGGCGTACTGCACCGGCGCGGCGGCGACGGTCAGCTCGCGGGCCACGCGGATCTTCAGATCGCCGCGCTCCACCTCGATCTCGGTCAGCTCGGTGTCGTTGAGGATGTCGGCCAGCTGGCGCACCAGCGCGGTGTCGATTTCGCCCGCCGGGTCGTTCGGCAATTTCTTGTCGGTCTTGCTGTCAGCCATGAGGTCGATGAGCCTTCGTGTGAGTCTTTATGAACGAGCCGAACCGCCGGCGCGTTCCTGCGCCAGCCGCAGGGCGGCCCTGACCGCCAGCTCGTAGCCGTGCGGGCCGAGGCCCGAAATGACGCCGGTCGCGGCCAGCGAAACATAGGAATGACGTCGGAACTCCTCCCGCGCCGCCGGATTGCTCAGATGGCACTCAATGACCGGAATGTCCAAGGTCTTGAGCGCATCCAGCAGGGCCACGGAGGTGTGGGTGAAGGCGGCCGGGTTGATGACCAGGGCCGAGGCCTTGCCGCGCGCCTCGTGAATCCAGTCCACCAGTTCGCCCTCGTGATTGGACTGGCGGAAGACGATCTCGGCGTCCGGCGCTGCGGCGCGGCACAGGGCCTCGATGTCGGAAAGGGTCTGGCGACCATAGATTTCCGGCTCGCGCTGCCCCAGCAGGTTGAGGTTGGGCCCGTTCAGCACATAGATGATGTCAGATCGGGCCATGGGCTCCGCCGCTCGCGATTCCGGGCGGCCTTTTAACTGAACGCGCGCGCGGGTCAAAGGCTCGCCGCAGAAGAGGTTGACCTAGCGTCATGCGTATCGAAGTCAACGGCGAACCCCGCGAGGTTGAGGCGGGCACGATTCTGGATCTGGTCGAGACCCTGGGCCTGGACCCGAAGAAGGTGGCGGTGGAGCGCAATCTGGAGATCGTGCCCCGGTCGCTGCACGCAGAGACGGCGCTGGCGAACGGCGACCGGATCGAGATCGTCCAGCTGGTCGGCGGCGGCTAGAGCCTGATCGGTTGAGGTGGAATCGCTTCGCGATTTCACCGATGCCGTGAATCAGGCTCTCGCTTTAAACTGGACCGAAATCTGAGCCCAGTTGGACTGCGTCCAACTGAACCGATTTCGGTCTGGGCGCTTCACGAAGACGCGGCGATGTCCGCCGCGATGGCCGCGCGCACGTCGCCCGCCACCGGGGCGGACTGGCCGAACTGCTGCAGCATGATGGTTCCGGCGGTGCGGCGCACGGGGTCCAGCCAGCCCTGGGTGCCCGCAGCCCCGCCCCAGCCGAACTCGCCGGGGGTGTCGCCGTCGGGCAGGCCGACTCCGCCGCCGAAGCCGAAACGGAAGGCGCCGTTCTCGGGGTTCACGCCTTCGGGCAGGATGTCGGAGCGGATGAGGCGTGCGGTCTCGGGCGTCATGACGCGGACCCGGCCCGCGCGTCCGTCATCAAGGATGGTGGTCAGGAAGGCCAGATAATCGCGGGTGGAGGACACCAGTCCTGCGCCGCCCGCGAACAGGGTGACCGGCTCGGCGTAGGCGGTTTCCGCCACCGGATCGACCACCTGGCGGCCGCCGTCGGCGTAGTTGTAGAGGGCCGCGAACCGGCGACGGTCGCCGGCGCCGCGCAGGCGCCAGACGGTGTCGTCCATGCCGATCGGGTTGAACAGACGGCGCTGCACGAAGTCGGGGAAGCTCATGCCGGAGGCCCGCTGGATCACCAGTCCCAGCACGTCCAGCGAGATGGAATAGAGGTATTCCGTGCCCGGCTCGTACATCAGGGGGATGTCAGCCAGGGCCCGGGCCATGGCGTCCAGATCGCGCACCTTCGGCCCGTCGATCTCGCGCGGCGACAGGTTGTAGCCGGTGACCGGGAAGATCCCCGCCCGGCTGTAGGCGTTGGCCACCGGCTGGTCGCCGAAGAAGTGATAGGTGAAACCCGCCGTGTGGGTCAGCAGGTGGCGGACCGTCATGGTGCGGGTGGCGGGCCGCGCGTCCAGTCCGCTGGTCCGGTCGGTCACGACGGTCAGATTGGCGAACTCGGGAATGAACTGCGCCACCGGTGTGTCCAGGGTCAGCACGCCGTCCTCGATCAGCAGGGCGGCGGCCGCCCCGGTGACGGGCTTGGTCATGGAATAGATGCGCCACAGGGTGTCTTCATCGGCCGCCGCCGCGCCGTCGAAGTCCAGCGATCCGGCCTCCAGGAACACGTCCTGTCCGTCGGGCATGCGCACACCGACGCTGATTCCCGGGACGTGGCCCGCCGCCACATGCCGGTCCATGGCCGCCTGGGTCGAGGGGAGCCGCTGCGCCGCCTCCGCTGGCGTGATGCCATTCGCGCAGCCCGCCAGCGCCAGACCCGCACCGGACAGCAACAGATGACGCCGGTTCAGATGGATGGTCATGGCGAGCCTCCCGTTATCGCTACCCTTGGACCTTCCCCCGGAAAACTGGCGATGTCGAGCGCATCGGGCTAGGACGACGGCCACAGGATTCCCAGGAGACACTCCATGTTCAATCTTTCGGGCAAGACGGCGCTGGTGACGGGCGCGACGGGCGGCATCGGCGGGGCGGTGGCCCGGGCGCTGCATGCCCAGGGCGCCAGCGTGGTGCTGTCCGGCACGCGCGAGTCGGTGCTGGCCGATCTGGCGGGCGAACTGGGCGAGCGGGCCTTCGCCGCCGCCGCCAACCTGTCGGACCCCGATTCGGTGGACGGCCTGGTGGCGCGGGCGGAAGAGGCCGCGGGCGCGCCGCTGGACATCCTCGTGGCCAACGCGGGCATCACCAAGGACGGCCTGCTGATGCGCATGAAGGACGAGGAGTGGGACGCCGTCATCAAGATCAATCTGGAAAGCTATTTCCGTCTGGCCCGCGCGGCCGTGAAGGGCATGATGAAGCGCCGCTCGGGCCGCATCATCGGCATGGCCTCCGTGGTCGGCGTCACCGGCAACCCCGGCCAGACCAACTATGCGGCGTCCAAGGCCGGCATGATCGGCTTTTCCAAGGCCCTGGCCCAGGAAGTGGGCTCGCGCGGGATCACGGTGAACTGCATCGCGCCGGGCTTCATCGCCAGCCCCATGACCGACGCCCTGAACGACCAGCAGCGCGACGCCATCCTGACCCGCATCCCGGCCGGCCGCCTCGGCACGGGCGACGAGATCGCGGCAGCGGCCGTCTATCTGGCCTCGGACGAAGGCGCCTATGTCACCGGCCAGACCCTGAACGTGAACGGCGGCATGGCGATGATCTGAGCCGGGACCGGTTCCCTCACATTCCTGTCATGACGGGCTGTTTCCTCCCGTTTCAGGCGTGCTAAACATCAATTCGCGCTACCAGCCACCGGTTCCGTGGGCTATGGGACTTGCGAAACCAGCGGCTTCGTGACAACGGAGCGCGACCAGAAAGACCGCCACTAAGGCGTATCTAGGAAGGCATTAGATTCATGTCCGATACTCTCGAACGCGTCCGCAAGATCGTCATCGACCACCTGGACGCCGATCCGGACAAGGTGACCGAAAAGGCCAGCTTCATCGACGACCTGGGCGCCGACTCGCTCGACAACGTCGAGCTGGTGATGGCCTTTGAAGAAGAATTCGACATTGAGATTCCCGATGACGCGGCCGAGCACATCCAGACGGTCGGCGACGCGGTGAAGTTCATCGACGAGAAGACCGCGGGCTGATTTCGGCTCACGATCAACGGTAATTCGGCGGCCGCCGGCCTGTTCCTTTGCGGGACCGACCGGCGGCCGTTACTGTTTAAGGCTTAGGTTCTTGAGGAGCTGACCATGCGCCGCGTCGTCATCACTGGCATCGGCCTCGTCACCCCCCTGGGTTGGGGCGTCGAACACAGCTGGCGAAACATCCTGGACGGCAAGTCCGGCGCCGGCCAGATCACGGTCTTCGACACCGAAGGCTACGGCTGCACCATCGCCTGCGAGGTGCCGTCCGTGGACGGACGGGGCGGCGGCGGGCCGGACACGCCCGGCAGCTTCGACCCCGATCAGATCATGTCGGCCAAGGACCGCAAGCGCGTCGACGACTTCATCCTGTTCGCCATCGCCGCCGCCGACGAGGCCCTGGCCGACGCGAACTGGAAGCCCGAATCGACCGAGGACCAGGAAGCCACCGGCGTCATGATCGGCTCCGGCATCGGCGGTCTCGGCCCCATCGCCGACACCGCCATCGTGCTGAAGGAGCAGGGTCCGCGCCGGGTCAGCCCGTTCTTCATCCCCTCGGCCCTGATCAATCTGGCGTCCGGCCAGGTGTCGATCCGTCACGGCCTCAAGGGCCCGAACCACTCTGTCGTCACCGCCTGCGCCACGGGCGCCCACGCCATCGGTGATGCGGCGCGCATGATCGCCCTGGGCGACGCGGACGTGATGGTGGCCGGCGGCGCGGAAAGCGCCATCGTGCCTGTGGGCATCGCCGGATTCCTGGCCTGCCGCGCCCTGACCACCAGCTTCAACGACGCGCCGGAAAAGGCCAGCCGTCCCTATGATCGGGACCACGACGGTTTCGTCATGGGCGAGGGCGCGGGCATTCTGGTGCTGGAGGAGTACGAGCACGCCAAGGCCCGCGGCGCCAAGATCTACGCCGAGGTGGCGGGCTACGGCATGAGCGGCGACGCCTATCACATCACAGCCCCGTCCGAGGACGGGGAGGGCGGCTACCGCGCCATGCAGATGGCGCTGAAGCAGGCCGGAATGCAGGCGTCGGACATCGACTACGTCAACACCCACGGCACTTCGACCATGGCCGACTGGATCGAGCTGAAGGCCATCGAGCGAGTGCTGGGCGACCATGCGAAGAACGTCTCCCTGTCCTCGACCAAGTCCATGATCGGCCACCTGCTCGGCGCCGCCGGGGCGGTGGAGGCGGCGTTCTGCGCCCTGGCCATCCGCGACCAGACCGCGCCGCCGACCATCAATCTGGATGATCCGGAACACGAGACGGCCATCGACATGGTCAGGGACAAGGGCAAGGCGCGGAAGATCGATGTGGCCGTGTCCAACAGCTTCGGCTTCGGCGGCACCAACGCCTGTCTGATCCTGAAGTCGGTGTCCTGAGATGGCCCTGTTCCGTCGGCGGGGGGAAACGCCGGAACAGAAGAAGGGCGGTCTGATCGCCGGCCTGATCGGCGCCACGGCCACGCTCAGCCTGGTGGCCATCGCCGGGCTGGTCTGGGTCTGGAGCGTCTACTGGGGGCCGGGTCCGCAGGCGGGGCAGGGCGAGACCACGACCGTGATCCTGCGCTCCGGCGCCGGGGTTTCGGAAATCGGCGCGGCCCTGCACGAGGCCGGGGTGATCCGGTCGCCCGACATGTTCCGCGCCGCCGCCAGCCTGAGCGGCGCCGACCGGCGGCTGCGCGCGGGCGAGTACGAGATCGAATCACGCCTGTCGCTGGCCGGGGTCATCGACAAGCTGGTGTCAGGCGAGGTGGTGCGCCACTTCGTGACCCTGCCTGAGGGCCGGTCGTCGACCCAAGCCTGGGACATCCTGAACGCCGAAGAGGTGCTGACCGGCGAGATCCCGATCCCGCCCGAGGGCTCGCTGCTGCCGGAAACCTATGAAGTCACGCGTGGGGAAACCCGCGCCGAGGTGGTGCGCCGCATGCAGCAGGCCCACGACGAACTGCTGGCCGAGCTCTGGGCCGGGCGCGCGCCGAACCTGCCCATCGACACGCCGGAAGAGGCCGTGATCCTCGCCTCCATCGTCGAGAAGGAGACCGGCCTGGCCGAGGAAAGGCCCCAGGTGGCGGCGGTGTTCATCAGCCGGCTGCGTCGCGGCATGCGGCTGGAGAGCGATCCCACCATCGTCTACGGCGTCAACGGCGGCCGTCCGCTGGGCCGCGGCATTCGCCGCTCCGAGTTGCAGCGCCAGACGCCCTACAACACCTATCTGATCGACGGTCTGCCGCCGACGCCCATCGCCAATCCGGGCCGCGAGGCCCTGGCCGCCGTGCTGAACCCGCCCGAGACCGAATATCTGTTCTTCGTCGCCGACGGCACGGGGGGCCACGCCTTCGCCCGCACCTATGACGAACACCTGCGAAACGTGGCCCGCTGGCGCGCCATCGAGGCCCGGCGGGCGGGGGAGCCGGCCGAGACGGCCCCGCCCGAGGCGGTGCTGGAGGATGCGCGCGAGGATGCGGCGGGGGACGGCGAACCCTGATGGCGCAACTGACCAGCATGACCGGCTTCGGCCGGGCCGAGGGCGCCCATCAGGGCTGGACCTGGGCGGTCGAGGCGCGGTCGGTCAACGGGCGCAATCTGGAGGTCCGCTTTCGCGGCCCGCCGGGCTTCGACGGGCTTGAGCGATCCACGCGCGAGGCGGCGCAGGCCCGCTTCCAGCGCGGCCAGATCACCCTGGGGGTCCAGGCCCGCCGCGCCGAGGGCGATCAGGCTCTGGTCCTGAACGAGGCGGTGCTGGAGCAATACACGGCCATGGCCGAACGTCTGGCCGGGCGCGGCTTCGCCCAGGCCTCGGCCGACGGCTTGCTGGCCCTGCGCGGGGTCATGGAGGCGCCGCAGGAGGACGCCGACGCCGAGACCCGCGCCGCCCTCGAAGCGGCCATGACCGTCAGCATCAACGATGCGCTGGACGCCCTGTCGGTCTCGCGCGCCGCCGAGGGCGAGCGGCTGGCCCCGGTCGTCATTGGCCTGATCGAACGCATCGAGGTGCTGGTCGGGCAAGCGGAAACCGACGCCGCGGCCCAGACGGAGGCCATCCGTGAGCGCTTCACCCGCCGCATGAACGAGCTGGCGCCCGACGCACCGGATCTGGCGGACCGCATCGTTCTGGAGGCCGCCGCCCTGGCCGCCCGCGCCGACGTGCGCGAGGAGCTGGACCGGCTGACCGCCCACATCGATTCGGCGCGCGCCCTGTCGAAGGGCGGGGCGGTGGGCCGCAAGCTGGACTTCCTGATGCAGGAGTTCATGCGCGAGGCGAACACCCTGTGCTCCAAGTCCGCCACCACGCGGCTGACCGCCGTGGGCCTTGACCTCAAGGCCGCCATCGAACAGTTGCGTGAGCAGGTCCAGAATGTCGAATAACCACACCCCGCGCCGCGGCGTCCTGCTCATCGTCGCCAGCCCTTCGGGGGCGGGCAAGACTTCGCTGTGCCGTCGCCTGATGGCCGACCACGGCGGGCTGGAGCTGTCCATCTCCATGACCACCCGGCCCATCCGCCCCGGCGAGGTGGACGGCCGCGACTACAATTTCGTCAGCCACGAGGAGTTCCAGCGGCTGGTGGATCAGGACGCGTTCCTGGAATGGGCCGACGTGCATGGCCAGCGTTACGGCTCGCCGCGCGGCCCCATCGACCGGGCCCTGGCCGAGGGCCGGGACGTGCTGTTCGACATCGACTGGCAGGGGGCGGCCCAGGTCGCCGAGAAATGCCCCGAAGACGCGGTGCGCGTCTTCATCCTCCCGCCCAGCCTCGAGGAGCTGCGACGTCGGCTGATCACCCGGTCGCAGGATGCGCCGGAGGTGATCGAGCGGCGCATCAAGAACGCCAAGGGCGAGATCGAGCACTGCGACGTCTTTGACTACGTCTTCGTCAACGACGATTTCGACCGCTCCTACGCCGAGCTGGCCCACATCTACCATGCCGAGCGCAGCCGCCGTTTCCGCAATCTCTGGGTCGCCGACTACAAGGCCGCCCTGCTGCGCGAAGTGGTGTGATACGTCCCTGACGGGCTGACCGTTGGCGGCCGTCCTGCGTCGTCCGGCGGGCGCGTGGGGGCATCACGGTTCTGTGGCCGGATTTCCGTCAAGCTTGAACCGCCCGCGTTTGACGCCACATACTCTTCCGAACACCGTCGGAATCGGCGGACGGTCCGAATGTCCGGGCCGTGGGTCCAAGATGATCGAGGGCCCTGAAAGCAGTGAGCATCATGTCCGAGTCCAAGATTCTCCCCGTCCTGCCGCTTCGCGACATCGTCGTTTTCCCGCACATGGTCGTGCCCCTGTTCGTGGGCCGCGAGAAATCCGTGCGCGCCCTCGACGAGATCATGAAGGGGGAAAAGCAGATACTGCTGGCCACCCAGAAGAACTCGGTGGACGACGATCCGGCGCCCGGCGCCATCTATCCCATCGGCGTGCTGGCCACGGTCCTGCAGCTGCTGAAGCTGCCCGACGGCACCGTGAAGGTGCTGGTCGAGGGCAAGTCGCGCGCGCGCCTGACGGCCTTCACCGAGCGGGAGGAGTTCTACGAGGCCAGCGCCGTCGAGATCGACGATGAGGACGGCGACGCCGAGGAGGCCGAGGCCCTGATCCGCGCCGTGGTCGAGCAGTTCGACAGCTATGTGAAGCTGAACAAGAAGATCCCGCCCGAGGCGCTCAGCTCCATTCCGCAGATCACCGACCCGTCCAAGCTGGCGGACTCGGTGGCCGCGCACCTGTCGGTCAAGATTTCCGACAAGCAGAGCCTGCTGGACACCATCAGCGTGCCGCGCCGCCTGGAAAAGGTCTACGGCCTGATGGAGGGCGAGATCAGCGTCCTGCAGGTGGAGAAGAAGATCCGCTCGCGCGTGAAGCGTCAGATGGAGAAGACCCAGCGCGAATATTATCTGAACGAGCAGATGAAGGCGATCCAGCGCGAGCTGGGCGAGACCGACGATCAGCGCGACGAAATCCTCGAGATCGAGACGCGCATCCGCAAGACCAAGCTGTCCAAGGAAGCGCGCGCCAAGGCCGAGGCCGAGGTCAAGAAGCTGCGCAACATGTCGCCCATGTCGGCGGAATCCACCGTGGTGCGGAACTATCTGGACTGGTTGCTGTCGATCCCGTGGGGCAAGGCGCGCACCAAGCCCATCGACCTGGCGAAGGCCGAGACCATTCTCGAGGAGGACCACTATGGTCTGGAGAAGGTCAAGGAGCGGATCATCGAGTATCTGGCCGTTCAGGCGCGCACCAACAGCCTGAAGGGGCCGATCCTGTGCCTGGTGGGCCCTCCCGGCGTCGGCAAGACGTCGCTGGCCGCCTCCATCGCCAAGGCGACGGGCCGTGAGTACGTGCGCATGTCGCTGGGCGGCGTGCGGGACGAGGCCGAGATCCGCGGCCACCGCCGCACCTACATCGGCTCCATGCCCGGCAAGATCATCCAGTCCATGAAGAAGGCCAAGACCACCAACGCCTTCGTGCTGCTGGACGAGATCGACAAGCTGGGCGCCGACTGGCGCGGGGACCCGTCCTCGGCCCTGCTGGAGGTGCTGGACCCGGCGCAGAATTCGACCTTCGGCGACCACTATCTGGAGGTGGACTACGACCTGTCGAACGTCATGTTCGTGACCACGGCCAACAGCCTCAACATGCCCCAGCCGCTGATGGACCGGATGGAGATCATCCGCGTCGCCGGCTACACCGAGGACGAGAAGGTCGAGATCGCCAAGCGGCACCTGCTGCCCAAGCTGGCCAAGGACCATGGCCTGAAGGAGGGCGAGTGGATCGTGCCGGACGAGACCATCCGCGACACTATCCGCTACTACACCCGCGAGGCCGGCGTGCGTTCGCTGGAGCGGGCCCTGGGCGGGCTGGCCCGCAAGGCCGTGCGCGAGATGGCGCGCGGTGATGTCCTGTCGATCACCGTGGATGACGCCAAGCTGGCCGAATACGCCGGTGTCCGTCGATACCGCCACGGCGAGACGGACGAGGAGGATCAGGTCGGCATCGTCACCGGTCTGGCCTGGACCGAGTTCGGCGGCGACATCCTGACCATCGAGGCCATCAAGATGCCGGGCCGCGGCCGCATGACCGTGACCGGCAACCTCAAGGAGGTGATGAAGGAGTCCATCTCGGCCGCCGCCAGCTATGTGCGCGCCCGGGCCCTGGCCTTCGGCGTCAAGCCGCCGGTGTTCGAGAAGACCGACATCCACGTGCACGTGCCCGACGGCGCGACGCCCAAGGACGGCCCCTCGGCGGGCGTGGCCATGACCGTGGCCATGGTCTCGGTGCTGACCGGCATCCCGATCCGCAAGGACATCGCCATGACCGGCGAGATCACGCTGAGGGGCCGGGTCACGGCCATCGGCGGCCTGAAGGAGAAGCTGCTGGCGGCCCTGCGTTCGGGCGTGAAGACGGTGCTGATCCCGCAGGAGAACGAGAAGGACCTCGCCGAGGTGCCGGACAACGTCAAGGCGGCGCTGGAGATCGTGCCGGTGTCCACCGCCGATGAGGCGCTGAAGTGGGCCCTGACGGGCAACCTGACGCCGGTGGAGTGGGACGAGGAGACGGAACCCCTTCCGCCTGCCCCGCCTGCGGGGACCGGCGCGGAGACCGTCATCAGCCACTGATCGGTGAGAAAATCCTGCGAAAAGGCCGAAAAACCCCCAATTTAAAGGGATTGCGGGCGGTTTCCCTTTTGACGCGAGGGAAAAGCTGTCCTTTAGTCGGGGCGTAGGGCTTAGGCCGAGTCGTCTTTCAGACGGCAGCTGCGCCCATATAGGGCTGGAGAAAATTGTAATGACGAAAGCTGAACTCATCGCCGCCATCTCCGATGGCGCCGGGATCACCCGCGACCAGGCCAAGAAGTCCCTGGACGTGTTCACCGAAAGCGTGACCAAGGCGCTGAAGTCCGGCGAGGACGTGCGTCTGGTCGGTTTCGGCAGCTTCGTGGCGACCGAGCGCAAGGCTGGTCTGGCGCGCAACCCGCGCACCGGCGAGACCGTTCAACGCCCGGCCTCCAAGACCGCGCGCTTCCGCGTCGGCGAAGGTCTGAAGAGCGCCCTGAACGGCTAAACCGTTTATGCGTTGTTTCGATCAGGGCGCGGGCCGTGCGGTCCGCGCCCTGTTCAATTGAGGGCGGCTAGCTCAGCTGGAAGAGCATCTCGTTTACACCGAGAGGGTCGGCGGTTCGAACCCGTCGCCGCCCACCAATCCGTCAGCTTTCGTGGCTTGAGGCCGACACCCGCGCACGGGCATAGGCTGGCAGATGCTGACCCTTGTGCTGATTTCCACGATTCTCGCCACGTCCGTCGACACCGACTGGAGCGGGCAGGGCGCCTGGCCTGCGCCGCGCGAGGGCTATGCCGGCGTTACGGCGCCGAAGACGCCGCCGCGTGGAGACCCCGCGGCGCGGCGCGCCCTGTTCGCGGGCAAGGTGGAGGCCGCCTGGCTTTTGGCCGGCGGCGTTCCGCAGCAATCAGAACCGGAAGCTTGCCCGTAGCAGCAGGGCGTAGCGGACGTAATCGTCCAGGAACTCCGCATCGGCCTCGACGGCCAGCATGCCGAGCTCGTTGCCCACGTTCAGACGCAGGCCGACGATCGGACCGCCCCCTTCGAGACTGTCGGCCATGAGATCGAAGCCGGGACCGCCGCTGAGGAAGCGGGCCGTGGTGATCCCGCCGTCGTGGGAGATGATCTGACGCCAGCCGACCCGAAGCTCGGGACGCAGCCACTGGTTCTCGCCGAAGCCCATGCCGAAGTTCAGGGCGGCCGTGGTCGAGAAGATGTGGCCGTCCCGGTCCTCGATCGCCAGATTGAAGCCGTCGCCGCCGCCGGTTTCCTCGAAGCCGTCTTCGCTCAGGGCGAAATATTCGGCCAGGACTTCCGGCCGCAGGCTGTAGCGGCCGAAATTGCGTTCGTAGGACGCGCCAGCCGCGGCCGTGACCGTGTAGCCGTTCCAGTCGGCCTCGGCGCGGCGCAGGATGCCTTCGCCCACGAACTGTCGGACCGATTCAAAGCTGGCGTAGCCGCCCGCCGCACGGGCCCAGGTGGTCCAGGAGCCGCCCTGGGCGCGCCAGTAGAGGCCCAGTTCGATCAGATTGGCCGACAGACGCTCTTCAGCGGCCGCGCCCGGCTCTTCGAGATCCGAGGAGGTGAAGGCCGTGGACACGCCGATGGCGCCGAAGGCCGTTCCCCGTTCCACGCCGCCGGCGAAGCCGAAGCCCTCCGACTTGAAGCCGTAGGCGTTGTCGGTCTCCTTGTCGGCGTAGAAATTGATTTCTTGCAGCCAGGCGCTGGTCTCGCCGCGCGCGGCGCTGTTGTTGCGGCCGGCGAGGGCCCGGGTCACCGCATCCACACCCGAGGCCAGGGAGATCAGGGCGCCGCCCGAATGATCCGGCAGCATCTGCTCGTACACGGCCATCAGGCCGTCGCGCTCGTTCTGGCCAAGGAAGGCGTTGCGCAGCTCCTCGTCCGAATTCAGGGCGTTGTAGACCGCATCAAAGGCCGCAGATTCCGACTGGATCATGCCGATCTCGTCGGCGGTGCGGCGACGCACGTCCAGGTAGACCTGGCCGGCGGCTTCATCCGCCCCGGCCTCGACCACGAACAGGAAGGGCGAGTTCTCCGTGAGCGAGCTCTCGTCGATATCACCGAATTCCAGCACGCCCGCCTCGATGACGACGTAACGGGTCGGATCATCCACGAGCGAGATGAAGCGGGCGCCGAGACCGGCGCCGTCCGCGAAACTGGCGGTTCCCGACACGTTGAACCCGCCGGACGTTCCCGCCGCCGGATCGATGGTGAGGATCAGATCGCCGTCGGCGCCGACGGACAGGCTGCTGATGTCGAGAGAGCCGGCCTGCTGGGCGTCCAGGAGCCCGCTGGCCACGTCGATGGAGAGCAGGCCGCCGGTGGCGGACAGGGCGCCCCGAACCTCGGCGTCGCCGCTGATCAGCAGTCTGTCCGCGCCGGACCCGAAATCGATGTTTCCGTAAACGAACCCGTCACGGATATCCACGGTGTCGGCCCCCGAGCCGAGCAGGATGTCGCCGCTGATCACCGGGGAGGTGATGCCGCTGGCGGGCGGATCCTCGGGATCCGTCTCCAGAAGGAGCTGGGTCAGGGTGACCCCGGTTGTGTTGGCGCTGACGTCGATGGCGACGCGCTGCCCTTCGGCGGGAATGACCTCGCCGTCTTCATCCCGCGTCGAGACCGTGGTCGCCTGGATGACGCCGATGTTGTCGATCTGGGTGAGGGTGCCGCTGAGGTCGCGAATGGTCACCGCATCGCCGAGCGCACCGGTGAGAACCGATTGCAGGCGGCCGGAATTGTACAGGGCCGGCAGGCTGGCGCCGGCTTCGACAAGAATCGCCGTGGCGTCATGGCCGCCGTCGGTCACCGCGCCGCCAAGGATCGTGCCCGAGTTGTAGAGAATGGGGGTCGTGGCGCCGGCGCCGAACCGGACCGCCGTCGCGGCGGCCTCTCTCGAACGCGCTTCGACGCCCCCTTCATTTCTGAAGCCGCCCTCGATGGTGACGGCGTTGCCGCCGGCGACGCCGATCTGAATGCCGGTCGCCTCGACGCCGTCATAGACGCCCGAGGCCGTCACGCCTCCGCGGTTGATGAAGCCGTAGGCGAGTTCGTCCGCCCCCACGAGGCCCAGGGTGATGTCCCGGGTTTCCGAACCGATCTCGATGGCGGGCGCGGAGCCGAATGAGGTGATGCTGGCGGTTGTCTGTTCAGAGTCCGGAACGCCGTCACCGTCCGTGTCCGGGTTCTCCTCATCGTCGTCCTCATCCTCGTCTTCGACGGGGGGAGCCGTTGTGGCCAGCAGAACGCCTCCGGCCACGTTGCCGCTGATGCGGACGGCAGGACCGCCGATCAGGAGGTCGTCCTCGTCCAGGGCCTCCACCGCCTCCTCGTTGGCGGAGCGGCCGGTATAGCGGAAACCGGTCACGGTGATGTTGCCGTCGATGCGCAGGGATCCGCCGATATCGCCTTCCAGCGACACGCCGACCGTATCCTCGCCACGCGCAGTGATGGCGCCGCCGACCCAGACATCGCCGTCGACATTTCCCGTGCTGCGGATCGCATAGGAGCCGTCGCCGGTCATGGTGACGCTGCCGCGCATCACCAGGTCGCCCGTCAGTCCAGCCTCATTGAAGATGCCGTAGGAGTTGTTGCCCTCGACCGTAATGGCGCCCTGACGGCCGACGGTGATGCCGCCGTCCAGCGCCTCGGCGCCGACGACGCGAATGCCATAGCGATCCGACCCGATGGCGAAGGGACCGTCCAGGTCGCCGTCCTCGTCCTCGTCCTCGCCTTCGTGATCCTCGGTGATGCTGATCAGGCCGTTGACCTCGATCGAGCCGGAGTTGCCGCCTTCCGCCAGAATCGCGGTGGCGCCGTCCTCGGCGTCCTCCATCTGGATCAGTCCGCCGTTGGCGATCGTGATGTCGTTGTCGGAGTTCAGGGTCGCGGCGACGCCGGTGGCGATTCTGAGCGTGCCGCCATTGGTGATCACCACATCGTCCGCTTCGCCGTTGTTGGCGTTCGCGGTCAGAATCGGCGTGGTGCGCGTGTTCGAAATCTCGGTGTCGGCGTGAGCGGCCCCGGCGGCGATGGCGAGAGGTGCGAGCGCGACAGCGGCCGCGAGCAGTTTACGCATGGATTAAGAACCCCTTGGTGACGCGCGCCCGATACAGTCTGACCCCGAGTCCGGGACCGAACGGCACGCCCCAAGTTTCTCGAATTTGAGGCGATTGCAAGGCCGTCCCCCTCATAGCCGTGATGAAGCTGTCGTGCAAAGCCATGCACGCCTGCGACATCAGAAAGCTTGACCGTTACTGTGGTGGAGCGCACGCATCCAACGCTCGCGCTTGCGCGTTGCAGCCTTATGGGTAAGGCGGAGTAAGGAATGATCGACGTTCAGGAAAGCGAAGTTCAGCTGATTCCCGGCCGGGACGAAAAGGTGGCGAACACTTTCAGCAGTGTGAAGGGCGCTTCAGCCGACCCCAGAACCCGGATGGTCGACACCACCATGCTTTATGCGCCCCGGTCCGGCGGCGTGAAACGCTATCTGCTGGCCAAGAAGGCCTGGCTGGAGGCGAACCGGCCCGAAATCGCCCACACCCTGGTCGTGCCGGGCGCGCGCTATCATTCGCGTCCGGGCCTGCTGACACTGCAGGCGCCCAAACTGCCGTTCGGCGACGGATACCGTTGGCCCACGTCCATCAAGCGCTGGAGCGCATGGGTGGCGGCGACCCACCCCCACCTGATCGAGGCCGGCGACCCCTACACGCCCGGGCAGGCGGCCCTGGAGGCCGGGCAGCGGGCGGGATGTCCGGTGATCGGCTTCTGTCATTCGGATCCGGCTGCGCTGGCGGCGCTGCATTTCGGTGAATGGGCCAAGAAACCGGTGGAGAAGCGCTGGTCGAAGCTGTTCTGCCAGTTCGACCGGGTGGTTTCGCCCAGCCGCTACATTGCTCGCCGCCTGGAAGAGGCGAGGGTGTCCAACATCGTGGTCCAGCCCCTGGGCGTGGAGGTGGACACCTTCCGACCGGAGCGGGCGGACCGGGCCGATCTGCTGAAGCAGCTGGGCCTGAAGTCCGATGCGCGGCTGCTGGTGTTCGCCGGGCGGCCCGCGCGTGAGAAGAACATCGACGTCCTGATCCGGGCGGTCCAGAAGCTGGGCGCGCCCTATCATCTTGTGCTGGTGGGCGCGGGCATGGGCCTGCCCCGCGAGGACCGGGTGATCTCCCTGCCTTACGAATCAGACCCGAAGGCCGTGGCGCGGATCGTGGCCAGCTGTGACGCCTTCGTGCACGCCAACGACCACGAGCCCTTCGGCCTGATCGTGCTGGAGGCCATGGCGTGCGGTCGCCCCGTGGTGGGCGTGAACGCCGGCGGGGTGGCCGAGACCGTGGACCGCGAGGTCGGCGAACTGGCCGAGGCCGCCGAGCCTGCCGCCTTCGCCGCCGCCGTCGAGGCCCTGTTCGCGCGGGATGTGGAGGCCCTGGGCCAGGCCGCGCGTCTGCGGGCGGTCCAGCGGTTCTCCTGGGGGCGGGTCTTCGAGGACCTGTGCATGGTCTATGGCGACGTCAGCGGCCAGACCGCCTTCGTCCAGCCGGGTGTGTCCTATCCGGTCCACTGAGACGGTCGGACGCAAAGACAGTCCAATGAGAGTCTCACAAGTCCCACGGCGCGCGCCGGAGGCCTCCATAGGGCTGGGCGAATCTGAACGGAAGCGGGCCGGGCTGGTGACACTCAAATGAGTCTCACCGGTATCGACGGCTGATTCCGGTCTCCTACGCGGCTGCTGACCAGGCCGTCAGTTCAATTGCGTCCGAAGATGGTGGGCGTAAAGCGCCGTGAAATTCGCGCAAAACCTTGCCGCGGACGGCATTCGCGCGTGGAAATGCGGGATTACGGCCGACGATGGGGGAATTGAAAAGCGCCATTCCCTCGAAAGAAGGAATGGCGCGAGTGACGGGGCTCGAACCCGCGACCTCCGGCGTGACAGGCCGGCACTCTAACCAACTGAGCTACACCCGCGTATTCCCTCGTCGCGAAGCGGTGCGTCGCGGCGAGGGGCGTCGTTTAGGCGGCGCCCCTCGCGCCGTCAAGCGGCATAAGTCATGAAATTACCGCCCCGACGGTTCCGGCGCCGCCGGGCCCACCGGATTGGCGGGCTGGGCGGCCTCGGCGGGGGTGGGAAGATCGTAGTGCACCCCGGCGCCGGGCCCCAGCGGCAAGGCGGCGGCGGCCCAGGCGCCAGTCATGATCGAGCCGAAGATCATGAAGACCATCGAATAGGGGATCATGATCGCCATCAGGCTGCCCATGCCGAAATCCTTGTCCCAGCGGTGGCAGAAGGTCAGCACCAGCGGGAAATAGACCATCAGGGGCGTGATGATGTTGGTGACCGAGTCGCCCATGCGGTACGCGGCCGTGGTCATCTCGGGGCTGATGCCCAGCAGCATCAGCATGGGCACCAGGATCGGGGCCAGGAAGGCCCATTTGGCCGAGGCCGAGCCCACGAAGATGTTGATGAAGCCCGCCACGATGACGATGGCGAACAGCAGGCCGAAGGTGTTCAGGCCCGACTGGCTGATCAGCTCGGCGCCGCCGATGGCCATGATGGCCCCCAGATTCGACCAGTTGAACATGGCCACGAAGTGCGCCGCCACGAAGGCCAGGACGATGTAGGGCGCCATGTCGGCCATGGCCTGGGAGGTCATCCTGACGATGTCCCGGTGCGATTTCACCGTGCCCGCGGCGACGCCGAAGGCCACGCCGGTGAGCAGGAACAGCACGAAGAAGGCCGCCACCAGGGACTGATAGAACGGCTGCAGCCGGGCGGCGGAGTCCGCGCCTTCAGGATCGACCAGAGGCGCGCCGGGCGCGAACACCATGGCCGCCCATCCGCCGATGACCACCAGCGCAGCCAGGCCGGCCATCCACAGGCCGCGACGCTCGGCCGGGGTGGTGTCGCCGTCCGAGATCTGGATCGGCGAATCATCCTTCTGGACCCAGGCGCCCAGGCGCGGCTCGATCATCTTGTCGGTGACCCACCAGCCCAGGGGCACGAACATCACGGTCATGGCGACGATGAAGAACCAGTTGCCCGCCGGATTCATGGTCCAGCTGGGGTCGATCAGCTGAGCGGCCGGCTCGGTGATGCCCAGCAGCAGGACGTCCAGCTGGCCGGGGAAGATGTTCGCCGAGAAGCCTGCAGATACACCGGCAAAGGCCGCGGCGATGCCGGCGATGGGGTGGCGGCCCGCGGCGGCGTAGAGCACGCCCGCCAGAGGCACCAGAACCACATAGGCCGCGTCCGCCGCGTGGTTGCCGATGATGGCGATGAAGATGACCATGGGCGTGAGGAGGAAGGCGGGGGCGCGTTTCACGGCCGCCCGCATGCCGGCGGAAAACAACCCTGTGCGCTCGGCCACGCCTGCGCCCAGCATGACCACCAGGACATAACCCAGGGGCGCGAAGCCGGTCAGGGTCCGGGGCATCTCAACGAACAGCTGCCGAAGGTTGTCGGGTGAAACCAGGCTCTCCGCAACGATCGGCGCGCCCGTCACCGGATTGACGGCGGCCCAGCCTGCATAGGTAGCGAAGACGCTGACCCCCATCAGGATGGCGATGAGCCAGACAAAGATGAACACCGGATCCGGCAGCTTGTTGCCCGCCTTCTCGACCCCGTTCAGCAGCCAGTTGCCGATGCCCATGCGCCCAATTTCCTGATCTTCGGCCCCTCGAGCCTAGTTTGACCCAAAGGGAGAGGCGTTAGGGTGAAAAATCAACCCTCAAGGTTGCGAACCATTCTCAACAAAATCCTTGTACGACATGGGTTTGAACCGTTCGCGTCTTGGGTCTAGAAGACGCGCGAATCCGCCGCCTCCCCCCGGCGAACCAGGCGTGGTCTCGATGAACGAATTTCTGCTCGAATATCTGCCGATCGTGGTCTTCTTCGGGATCGCGACGGTGCTTGGACTCGGCTTCATGATCGCCGCCTGGGTGCTGGCGCCCAAGAATCCCGACACCGAGAAGCTGTCCGCCTACGAGTGCGGCTTCAACGCCTTCGACGATGCGCGGATGAAGTTCGACGTGCGGTTCTATCTGGTGTCGATCCTGTTCATCATTTTCGATCTGGAGATCGCCTTCCTGTTCCCGTGGGCGGTGGCGATGATGGGCATGCCGGGCGAGCATATGGTGTTCGCCTTCTGGTCGATGATGGTGTTCCTGGGCGTGCTGACCATCGGGTTCCTTTACGAATGGAAGAAGGGGGCCCTGGAATGGCAGTGACCGCCAAGACGGCTTCGGGCCTGGTCGTGCCGCCCGCCTATGGGGTGGGCGCGCGCTCGACGGTCGAGGGATACGATCCCGCGAAGCACGACCGGTTCTTCGAGCAGGTCAGCGACGAGCTGGACCAGCGCGGCTTCATCACCGCCTCGCTGGATGACGTCATCACCTGGGCCCGCACCGGCAGTCTGATGTGGATGACCTTCGGTCTGGCGTGCTGTGCGGTTGAGATGATGCAGGCGTCCATGCCGCGCTATGACATGGAGCGCTTCGGCATGGCCCCGCGCGCCAGTCCGCGGCAATCGGACCTGATGATCGTGGCCGGAACCCTGACCAACAAGATGGCGCCCGCACTTCGCAAGGTTTACGATCAGATGCCGGACCCGCGTTACGTGCTTTCGATGGGCTCGTGCGCCAACGGCGGCGGGTATTACCACTACAGTTACAGTGTTGTTCGTGGTTGTGACCGCGTTGTGCCTGTCGACGTCTATGTGCCGGGGTGCCCGCCGACGGCGGAGGCGCTGCTGTACGGGCTGCTGCAGCTGCAGAAGAAGATTCGCCGCACCGGGACGATCGACCGATGACCGATGTGATGACCAAGGCTGAAAAGTCCCTGGGCACGCTGGGCCGCGCCATCCAGAAGGCCGGCGGCAAGGCCGTGACCGGCTGGAGCGTGGCGTTCGGCGAACTGACCGTCGAGGTTCGCCGCGATGACATCGTGGCGGTCCTGACCAGGCTGCGGGACCAGTTCGAGTTCCAGCAGCTGACCGATCTGGCGGGGGTGGACTATCCCGAGCGGGTCGAGCGGTTCGACGTGGTCTATCACCTGCTGTCGTTGACGAAGAACCTGCGCCTGCGGGCGCGGGTGACGACGGACGAGCGCGCGCCCGTGCCCAGCATCACCGGCGTCTATCCGGCGGCGGACTGGTTCGAGCGCGAGGCGTTCGACATGTACGGCATGCTGTTCTCGGGCCACCCGGACCTGCGCCGGTTGCTGACCGACTACGGCTTCCAGGGCTATCCCCTGCGCAAGGACTTCCCCATGACCGGCTATGTGGAAGTCCGCTACGACGAGGCGCAGAAGCGGGTGGTCTATGAACCCGTCAAGCTGGCCCAGGAATTCCGGAATTTCGACTTCCTGTCGCCATGGGAAGGCGCCGAATACGCCGCGTCGGTCCTGCCGGGCGACGAGAAGGCGATCGGCTCGGCCGGCAAGCCCAGCGGAGGCAAGGCGTGATGGCTGACGGTCACGACACGATGCGCAAGGCGGAGCTGGACGCGCGAGACGAAACGGCGCTGGAAACCGGCGCCGTGGCGTTCGCCGCGCCGGTGAAGGACATGGACGACCGCAAGTTCACCATCAATTTCGGGCCGCAGCACCCGGCGGCGCATGGAGTGCTGCGTCTGGTGCTGGATCTGGACGGGGAGGTGGTGACGCGGGTGGACCCGCACATCGGCCTGCTGCACCGGGGTACGGAAAAGCTGATGGAGGCGCGGACCTACCTTCAGAACATCCCGTACTTCGACCGCCTCGACTATGTGGCGCCGATGAATCAGGAGCACGCCTTCTGCCTGGCCATCGAGAAGCTGGTGGGCATCGAGGTTCCGTACCGGGCCCAGCTGATCCGGGTGCTGTATTCGGAGATCGGCCGGATCCTGAGCCACCTGCTGAACGTCACGACCCAGGCCATGGACGTGGGCGCCCTGACCCCGCCGCTGTGGGGGTTCGAGCAGCGCGAACAGCTGATGGTGTTCTATGAGCGGGCCTGCGGCGCACGCCTGCACGCCAACTATTTCCGTCCCGGCGGCGTCCACCAGGACCTGCCCGACGACCTGATCAACGACATCTCGAAATGGTGCGAGGCCTTCCCGGAGGCCCTGAAGGACATCGAGAGCCTGGTCACCGAGAACCGCATCTTCAAGCAGCGCAACGTGGACATCGGGGTGGTCTCCAAAGAGGAGGCCCTGGCCTGGGGCTTCTCGGGCGTGATGCTGCGCGGCTCGGACATTCCGTGGGACCTGCGCAAGTCCCAGCCGTACGAATGCTATGACGAGATGGAATTCGACATCGTCGTGGGCAAGAACGGCGACTGCTGGGATCGGTACCTCTGCCGCATCGAGGAGATGAAGCAGTCGGTGCGGATCATGGAGCAGTGCATCCACAAGCTGCGCAATTTCCGCGGCCCGGTGATGGTCGAGAACAACAAGGTCGCGCCGCCGCGTCGGGGCGAGATGAAGCGGTCGATGGAAGCCCTGATCCATCACTTCAAGCTGTACACCGAGGGCTTCCATACGCCGGAAGGCGAGGTCTATGCGGCGGTCGAGGCCCCCAAGGGCGAGTTCGCCGTCTATCTGGTGTCCGACGGCACCAACAAGCCGTACCGCTGCAAGATCGTGGCGCCCGGCTTCAAGCACCTGCAGGCCATGGACTGGATGAACCGCGGCCACATGCTGGCCGACGTGTCCGCCATCCTGGGCTCGCTCGACATCGTGTTCGGAGAGGTGGACCGATGAGCGTCCGACGTCTTGCCAAGGATCAACCGGCCTCGTTCGCCTTTTCGAAGGACACGAAGAAGAAGGCCGACTGGTGGATCGGCAAATATCCGGCGGAGCGGAAGGCTTCGGCAGTGATCCCGATCCTGTGGCTGGTGCAGAAGCAGGAGGGCTGGGTCTCCGAGCCCGCCATCCGCGCCATCGCCGAGCTGCTGGGCATGCCGTTCATCCGGGTGCTGGAGGTGGCGACCTTCTACACCATGTTCCAGCTGGAGCCCGTGGGCCGCACCGCCCTGATCCAGGTGTGCGGCACCACACCGTGCATGCTGCGCGGCGCCAATGAGCTGATGGCCACCTGCCGCGAGAAGATCGGGCCCAAGGATCATCTGTCCGCCGACGGCCGCTTCACCTGGCAGGAAGTGGAGTGCCTGGGCGCCTGCGCCAACGCACCCATGGCCCAGATCAACGACTACTATTTCGAAGACCTGACGCCCGAGATTCTGGCGCAGATCATCGATGATTTCGCGGCGGGCAAGTCGCCGAAGGCCGGATCCTATGTGGGCCGGACCTCGTCAGAGCCGGAAGGCGGGGCCACGACCCTGACCGATCCGAAGCTGTATGACGGCTCGGCGGCCAGGCCGATCAAAAAGCTGCCCAACAGCGAACCGGCGAAGGAGACCGCATGACCGCTCTCCTTCCGCTCATCCCCGCGAACGCGGGGACCCAGTCCTGTCCAGCTCGCGTCAACGCTTCAGGACCTGGGTCAGCGCGCGTCTTTTTGAACACCGATCACCCAAATCACTGGGTCCCCGCGTTCGCGGGGATGAGCGGGTGTTTGTGATGGACAAGGTCGACCTGGACAACGCCGAGGGCCGCAAGGCCTACCGCGACGAGCTGAACGGTGTGGCGCGGCCGTACCGCTGGGCCGGGCTGGTGTTCATCGTCATCGGCGCCTTCGTGCTGTGGGGCTCCACGCGCGGCTGGGCGGGTCTGACCGAGAGCGCCCAGGTCTGGGGCTACGGCGCCCTGGCCATCGGCTGGGTTCTGTTTCTGACTGCGACGTTCCTTCGGACGCGCCACCACAAGCGCCGCATGGCGCGAGGACTGTAAGACATGGTCGGCATTCTCGAAGACAAGGACCGCATCTTCACCAACCTGTACGGCTTCCATGACTGGACGCTGGAGGGGGCGAAGAAACGCGGGGCGTGGAACGCGACGGCGGACATGCTGGCGCTGGGCCGCGACTGGGTCATCACCAACGTCAAGAACTCGGGCCTGCGCGGCCGGGGCGGCGCCGGTTTCCCGACCGGGCTGAAGTGGTCCTTCATGCCCAAGGAGGTGAAGGACCGGCCGCACTATCTGGTGGTCAACGCCGACGAATCCGAACCGGGCACCTGCAAGGACCGGGAGATCATGCGCCACGATCCGCACCTGCTGATCGAAGGGTGCCTGATCGCCAGCTTCGCCATGCAGGCGCACGCCTGCTACATCTATCTGCGCGGCGAATATGTGCTGGAGCGCGAGCGCATGGAGGCGGCGGTCAAGCAGGCCTATGAGGCCAAGCTGATCGGCAAGAACAACGTCCATGGCTGGGACTTCGACGTCTACATCCACCACGGCGCCGGGGCCTATATCTGCGGCGAGGAGACGGCCCTGCTCGAGTCGCTGGAGGGCAAGAAGGGCCAGCCGCGGCTGAAGCCGCCGTTCCCGGCGGGGGCGGGGCTGTATGGCTGCCCCACCACGGTGAACAATGTGGAGTCCATCGCGGTCGTGGGCACGATCCTGCGGCGCGGGGCGGAATGGTTCGCGGGCTTCGGCCGTCCGAACAACACCGGCACCAAGATCATGTCGATCTCGGGCCACGTGAACCGCCCGTGCAATGTGGAAGAGGCCATGTCCATTCCGCTGCGCCAGCTGATCGAGGATCACTGCGGCGGCGTGCGGGGCGGCTGGGACAATCTGAAGGCCATCATCCCCGGCGGATCGTCGGTTCCGTTGATCACCCGCGAAATGTCCGAAGCCGCGCTGATGGATTTCGACAGTCTGCGCGACATGAAGTCGGGCCTGGGCACGGCGGCGGTGATCGTGATGGACCAGTCGACCGACCTGGTCCGCGCCATCGCCCGCATCAGCTATTTCTACAAGCATGAGAGCTGCGGCCAGTGCACCCCGTGCCGCGAGGGCACCGGCTGGATGTGGCGGGTGCTGGAGCGCATGGCCGTGGGTGACGCGGATCCGTCGGAAATCGACCTGCTGCTGGACGTGGCCGGTCAGGTGGAAGGGCACACCATCTGCGCCCTGGGCGACGCCGCGGCGTGGCCGGTGCAGGGCCTGATCCGGCACTTCCGCCACGAGATCGAGGACCGCATCACCAGCTATCGCAACGCGCGCGGCGCCTTCGCCGGCCACGCGATCGCGGCGGAGTAGGGGATGCGCAACGCCTTTTCCCTCATCGCCCTGACGGCCGTGCTGGCCGCCTGTTCACAAGCGGAGGAGCCCGCGTCGGCGCCGGAGACGGCGGCCGAGCCCGCAGTGGTGACCCAGGCCTCGCCCGAGGCGCTGGATCAGGCCGGCTTGCGCGACGTCTGCCGCGCGGCCATCGCCACGGTGAACGAGCTGCCGGTGGCCCTGATCGATGTGGACGGCGTCGCGACGCTGGACGAAGGCGAGGCGGTGAACCTGTCCTGGCGCGCGCCGGTGGACGGGGGCCGCGCCCAGGCCCAGTGCCGGGTCGAGGGCGATGTGGTGGTGTGGCGCCTGACCGGCCTGCCGGACCCCGAGGCCCAGGTGTGGCGCACCGGACTTGCCGATCCGATCGTCCGCTATGTGCGCGACAACGACCAGATCACGATTATCCAGACCCTCCCGGATGGGACGAGTTCTCAGACGCAAGTGTCTGTGAACACTGAAGAAGAGGCCCGCTGATGCCCGTCGCCAAGGTCAACGGCGTTGAGATCGAGTTCGAGCCCGGCATGACCGTGCTCCAGGTCGCCGAGAAGGCGGGGCAGGAGATTCCGCGCTTCTGCTATCACGAGCGGCTGTCCATCGCCGGCAACTGCCGCATGTGCCTGGTCGAGGTGAAGCCGGGGCCGCCCAAGCCGCAGGCCTCGTGCGCCCTGCCGGCCGCCGACGGGCAAGAAATCTTCACCAACACCCCCATGGTCGAGAAGGCCCGCAAGGGGGTGATGGAGTTCCTGCTGATCAATCACCCGCTGGATTGCCCGATCTGCGATCAGGGCGGGGAATGCGACCTTCAGGACCAGTCGATGTATTTCGGCCGGGACGCCTCGCGCTATGCCGAGAACAAGCGCGCGGTCGAAGAAAAGCACATGGGTCCGACCATCAAGACCTTCATGACGCGCTGCATCCAGTGCACGCGCTGTGTGCGGTTCATCACCGAGGTGGCGGGCGTGCCGGACATCGGCATGATCTCGCGCGGCGAGAGCGCCGAGATCACCACCTATCTGGAAAAGTCGGTGGACTCCGAGCTGTCGGGCAACGTCAACGACCTTTGCCCGGTGGGCGCCCTGACGCACCGTCCGTGGCAGTTCCATTACCGCCCGTGGGAGCTGAAGAAGACCGAGACCATCGACGTGATGGACGCCTTGGGCTCCAACATCCGCGCCGACAGCCGCGGCGCCGAGGTCATGCGCGTGCTGCCGCGGGTGCACGAGGGCATTAACGAGGAATGGCTGTCGGACCGCAGCCGCTATGTGGTGGACGGGCTGACGAAGCGCCGTCTGGATCGCCCGTGGGTGCGTGAGGGCGGCAAGCTGCGCCCCGCCACCTGGGACGAGGCGCTGGGCGTCGTGGCCGGCAAGCTGAAGGCGACCAAGCCCGAGAAGATCGGCGCCATCGCCGGGGACCTGCAGGACGCGGAGTCCATGAAGGCGACGCTGGACCTGTTCCGGGCGCTGGGATCGGCCAACACCGATTGCCGCCAGGACGGCGCGGCGATCGGCGGCGGCGAGCGCGAGGGCTGGCTGTTCAACAGCGGTCTGGCGGGCATCGAGAACGCCGACGCCATCCTGATGGTGGGCGTCAATCCGCGCGTCGAGGCGCCGCTGCTGAACGCCCGCATCCGCAAGGGCTGGCTGGCGGGCCGCACCGAGGTGATGGTGATCGGCGAGCAGGCCGAGCTGACCTACGGTTATCAATATCTGGGCGCCGGAACGAAGACGGTCGGCAAGCTGCCCAAGGCGGCCATGGACGTTCTGACCCGGGCCGAGCGTCCGGCGATCATCGTGGGCTCCGCCGCCCTGACCGGCGAGACCGGTCCGGCGGTTCTGGGCGCGCTGGGCAAGCTGGCGGCCAAGGTCGGCGTGGTGGCGGACGGCTGGAACGGCTTCAACGTGCTGCACAATGCGGCGGCGCGGGTCGGCGGTCTGGATATGGGCTTTGTGCCGGGGCAGGGGGGTCTGTCGGCGGTCGAGATGGTTCAGAAGGGCGCGCTGGACGTGCTGTTCCTTCTGGGCGCCGACGAGATCGATGCGTCGAAGTCGAAGGCCTTCAAGATCTATCTGGGCAGCCACGGGGACGCCGGCGCCCACGGGGCCGACGTGATCCTGCCGGGCGCGGCATACACCGAGAAGTCGGGCCTGTATGTGAACACCGAGGGCCGGGTGCAGATGACCGAGCGGGTCGTGTTCCCCAAGGGCGAGGCCAAGGAAGACTGGGCCATCCTGCGGGCCCTGTCCGAGCGCGTGGGCCAGACCCTGCCGTACGACAGCCTGAACCAGCTGCGGGCCAAACTGATGGCGGATCATCCGACCTTCGGCCGGGTGGACTATCTGGCCCCGGCGCGGGTGTTCGGCGTCGACAAGCTGGGCGCCAAGGGCGATCTGGGCGACGTGGTGTTCGCCCCGGCCCTGAAGGACCCGTATCTGACCAACCCGATCGCGCGCGCGTCCGAGACCATGGCCGAACTGTCGGCCCAGCGTTCGGCGCCCCAGCTGATGGCCGCGGAGTAAGTGATGGAAGCGACCACGACATCGTTCTGGAGCACGCCGGTGGGCTGGACCCTGATGACCGCGGGCGGAATCCTGCTGGTCACCGTCGGGATCCTGATCTCGCTGGCGTTCCTGCTGCTGGCCGACCGCAAGATCTGGGCGGGCGTGCAGATGCGCAAGGGGCCCAATGTGGTGGGGCCGTTCGGCCTGCTGCAGTCCTTCGCCGACTTCTTCAAATTCGTGCTGAAGGAGATCGTGGTCCCGGCGGGTGCGGACAAGATCGTGTTCCTGCTGGCGCCGCTGCTGACCTTCGTGCTGGCCTTCATCGCCTGGGCCGTGATCCCGTTCGCCCCCGGATGGGTGGTGTCGGATCTGAACGTGGGCGTGCTGTACCTGTTCGCCGTGTCGTCGCTGGGCGTCTACGGCATCATCATGGGCGGCTGGGCCTCCAATTCGAAATACCCGTTCCTGGGCTCGCTGCGGTCGGCGGCCCAGATGGTCAGCTACGAGGTGTCGCTGGGCCTGATCATCGTCACGGTGATCCTGCTGGCCGGCAGCATGAACCTGACCACCATCGTGGACAATCAGGCGGGCTGGATCTGGAACTGGCACGCCTTCGGCGGCGGCCTCGGCAATCTGCCGCTGCTGATCATCATGTTCCCCATGTCGATCGTGTTCTTTGTCTCGGCGCTGGCCGAGACGAACCGCCCGCCGTTCGACCTGCCCGAGGCGGAGTCCGAGCTGGTGGCCGGGTATCAGGTGGAATACTCGTCCACGCCGTACCTGCTGTTCATGATCGGCGAGTACGCCAACATCGTGCTGATGTGCGCCATGATCACCCTGCTGTTCTTCGGCGGGTGGAACCCGGGCTTCCCGACGCCCTTCCTGGACGGCGCGCCCCAGTTCCTGGCCAACCTGTTCTATCTGGGCGTCTTCCTCTTCAAGACGGTGTTCTGGTTCGCCATGATCGCCATGGTGAAGGCCTTCGTGCCCCGCTATCGCTATGACCAGCTGATGCGCCTGGGCTGGAAGGTGTTCCTGCCCTATTCGCTGGTGGCCGTGGTGCTGGTGGCGGCGTGGCGGGTGTTCGGGGGCGCGATCTGATGCGTATCGGCCTGCCCGTCACTGTGATCTGCGCGGTGCTGCTGACCGGCTGCGGGCCCGTGGTGTTCGGGCCCATGCCGACGCCCGCGCCCGTTCCCGCCGAGGTGGCCCTCGAGCGCCAGGAGGCGCGCGAGGACGCCGCCGCCGAACGCCTGCGCCGCTGCCAGATGGGCGAGACCGGCGTGCGCCGGGACGACCGCCGCTGCCGCGAAGGGGTTCCCAAATGACCGCCCGTCTCGTGACCGGACTGATCGCGGCGGGCCTGCTGGCGTCCTGCGCGCCCTATGAGGCGGAGCCCACGTCCGTCTATCAGTGGGAGCGCCGCCAGGAGGGCATCGAGCGCGCCCACGCCCAGCGCGTGGAGCGTTGCCGCGCCATGAACCGAGACAGCGAGCGCTTCACCCGTGAGTGCGCCGACCTGAGAGAGATCGACTGATGTTGAACCGTATCGGACAGGCCATGAAAGGCGCGCTGCTGATCGACGTGATCGGCGCGGTCGGCCTGTCGCTCAAATACATGATGAAGCCCAAGGCGACGGTGAACTATCCGTTCGAGCGCGGGCCGCAATCGCCGCGCTTCCGGGGCGAGCACGCCCTGCGCCGCTATCCCAACGGCGAGGAGCGCTGCATCGCATGCAAGCTGTGCGAGGCCATCTGCCCGGCCCAGGCCATCACCATCGAGTCCGAGCCGCGCTCGGACGGCAGCCGCCGCACGACCCGCTACGACATCGACATGGTGAAGTGCATCTACTGCGGCCTGTGCCAGGAGGCCTGCCCGGTGGACGCCATCGTCGAGGGGCCGAACAGCGAATACGCCACCGAGACGCGCGAAGAGCTGTATTTCGACAAGGACCGCCTGCTGGCCAACGGGGATCGTTGGGAGCGGGTGATCGCGAAGAATCTGGAACTGGACGCCCCCTACCGATAAGAGGGGCGCCGATTCCACGCATCAGGGTCTGCCGCGTCGCCGTCGGGGGCGGGCAGGGGATTTCACAAGGGCTTCGGGGCGTCCCGGACTCCGCACGGTTTTTGAGAGGGGCTTGGTCCCGCCGATGATACAGGCGATCGCCTTCTATCTGCTGGCCACGGTGAGCGTGGTGTCCGCGTTGCTGGTCGTGACGGCCAAAAACCCGGTGCACTCGGTGCTGTGGCTGATCACCACCTTCTTCTCGGCCGCCGGGCTGTTCGTCATGCTGGGCGCCGAGTTCCTCGCCATGCTGCTGGTGGTGGTCTACGTGGGCGCCGTGGCGGTGCTGTTCCTGTTCGTGGTCATGATGCTGGACGTGGACTTCGTGCAGCTGCGCGAGGGCTATGCGAAATACTTCCCGCTGGCCGCCATCGTGGGCCTGATCCTGCTGGCCGAGATGATCGTGGTGGCGGTGGCGGCGGCCCAGGGCGGGGCGGCGCGCGGCGCCGAGCTGATCCCGGCCACGGACGTGTCCAACGTGGAGGCCATCGGGCGGGTGCTCTACACCGAGTACGTCTACATCTTCCAGGCGGCGGGTCTGGTGCTGCTGGTGGCCATGATCGGCGCCATCGTCCTGACCCTGCGCTACAAGCCCAACATCAAGCGCCAGGACATCGGCCGCCAGGTGAACCGTCGCCAGTCCGACGCCTATGCCAATGTCCAGGCCGAGAGCGGCAAGGGCGTCACCCTGGAGGATCTGAAATGATCGGTCTGCCGCACTATCTGGCGGTCGCCGCGATCCTGTTCACCATCGGGGTGTTCGGCATCTTCGTGAACCGCAAGAACATCATCATCATCCTGATGTCGATCGAGCTGATCCTGCTGTCGGTGAACATCAATTTCGTCGCCTTCTCGGCCTATCTCAACGATATCTCAGGGCAGATCATGGCCATGTTCATCCTGACCGTCGCCGCCGCTGAGGCGGCCATCGGCCTGGCCATTCTGGTGACCTTCTTCCGCAACCGCGGCAACATCGCCGTGGATGACGCGTCCATGATGAAGGGCTGACCGCGTGACCATCGAGACTCTCGTCACAATCGGCGTCTTCGCCCCGCTGCTGGGCGCCATGATCGCCGGCTTCTTCGGCCGCCGGATCGGCAACGTCGCCTCGCAGGCGGTGACCACCGGCCTGCTGTTCCTGTCGTGCGCCATCGCCTGGACCGTGTTCGGCCAGCACACCTGGGGGCACATGGAGGCCTTCACGGTCGAGCTGTTCCCCTTCATCAACGTGGGCGATTTCCAGTCCACATGGTCGGTGCGGGTGGACGCCCTGTCGGCGGTGATGCTGATCGTGGTGACGACCGTGTCGTCGCTGGTGCACCTGTATTCCTGGGGCTACATGGCCGAGGACGACAGTCGGCCGCGCTTCTTCGCCTATCTGTCCCTGTTCACCTTCATGATGCTGGCGCTGGTGACGGCGGCCGACTTCATGCAGCTGTTCTTCGGCTGGGAAGGGGTGGGACTGGCGTCCTATCTGCTGATCGGCTTCTGGTACAAGAAGCCCACGGCCAGCGCCGCAGCCATCAAGGCCTTCGTGGTCAACCGGGTGGGCGATTTCGGCTTCGTGCTGGGCATCATCACCGTGTTCTGGATGTTCGGCACCATCAAGTTCGCCGAGCTGTTCCCGCTGATCGCGGCCCAGTCGGGCGCGGGCTGGGACTTCATCGGCCAGCGCTGGTCGGCGCTGGACCTGGCGGCGTTCCTGCTGTTCATCGGCGCCATGGGCAAGTCGGCCCAGTTCTTCCTGCACACCTGGCTGCCTGACGCCATGGAAGGCCCGACGCCCGTGTCGGCCCTGATCCACGCGGCCACCATGGTGACGGCGGGCGTCTACATGGTCTGCCTGCTGTCGCCGATCTATGAGTATGCGCCGACGGCCTCGCTGATCGTCGCCATCATCGGCGGCATCACGGCCCTGTTCGCCGCCACCGTCGGCCTGGCCCAGAACGACATCAAGCGGGTCATCGCCTATTCGACCTGTTCGCAGCTGGGCTACATGTTCTTCGCGGCGGGCGTCGGCGCCTATCAGGCAGCCATGTTCCACCTGTTCACCCACGCCTTCTTCAAGGCGCTGCTGTTCCTGGGCGCCGGCTCGGTGATCCACGGCATGCACCACGAGCAGGACATGCGGAACATGGGCGGGCTGGCCAAGTTGCTGCCCATCACCTACGGCGCGATGATGATCGGCACCATCGCCATCACCGGCCTGGGCATTCCCGAGCTGAAGTGGGGCTTCGCCGGCTTCTATTCCAAGGACTCGATCCTGGAGAGCGCCTTCGCCTCGGCGGACTACAGCCCCGCGGGCCTGTTCGTGTTCTTCATCGGCCTGTTCGCGGCCGGGCTGACGGCCTATTATTCCTGGCGTCTGATCTTCATGACCTTCCACAACAAGCCGGTGTGGAAGGACGCGCACGCGCCGGTCGAGCATCATCATGACGACCACGCCTCTGACGCCCAGAAGGAAACCCACACCGAGCCGCTGATGGACGACGCCGTGGCCGCGCACACGGGTGCGCACCATGACGCCCATCACGACGACCATCACGACGACCATGGCCATCACGGACCGCTGAAGCCGCACGAAAGCCCGTGGACCATGCTGATCCCGCTGATCGTGCTGTCCATCGGTGCGGTGGCGGCGGGCTTTGTCTTCTACAACTACTTCGTGGGCCACCACGAGGCCGAGTTCTGGCGCGGGGCGATCTTCACCGCCGAGGCCAACCACGTCCTGCACGACAGCCACTATGTGCCGCGCTGGGTGCTGTGGGCCCCCGTGGTGCTGACCCTGCTGGGCACCTTTGTGGCGTTCTGGATCTATGTGCTCAAGGAAGGCATGGCCCGGCGCATGGCCGAGCGGGGCAACATCTTGCACACCTTCTTCTACAACAAGTGGTTCTTCGACGAGCTGTACGACGTGATCTTCGTCAAGAGCGCCCGGGCCATCGGGGATTTCTTCTGGAAGGTCGGCGACGTGAAGATCATCGACGGTCTCGGCCCCAACGGCGCCGCCTGGGCCTCGCTGAAATCGGCCGCGCGGCTGGCCAAGGTCCAGTCCGGCTATGTCTATCACTATGCGTTCGTGATGCTGCTGGGTGTGGCGGGTCTTCTCGCCTTCGCCATCGCGACGTGGGGAGCCTGATACCGTGCCCTACATCCTGAGCATCGTAACCTTCCTGCCGCTGGTCGGCGCCCTGGCCGTGCTGATGGCGCGCGTCATGGCGAAGTCCGAAGAGGCCGCCGCCGGTCCGGCCCGCTGGATCGCCCTGATCGCCAGCCTGGTCGTGCTGGCCGTCTCGGTCGTGCTGGTGGCCGGGTTCGATCCGTCGAACCCCGCCTATCAGTTCGTGGAGATGGTCCCCTGGTTCGCCGGGGCCAGCTATCACCTGGGCGTGGACGGGATCTCGATCCTGTTCGTGCTGCTGAGCGCGTTCCTGCTGCCCATCTGCATCATCGCCAGCTGGTCCTCCATCAAGGAGCGGGTGGCGGAGTACATGATCGCCTTCCTGATCCTGGAGACGCTGCTGATCGGCGTGTTCACGGCGCTGGACCTGTTCCTGTTCTACATCTTCTTTGAAGGCACCCTGGTGCCGATGTTCATCATCATCGGGGTGTGGGGCGGGGCGAACCGCATCTATGCGGCCTACAAGCTGTTCCTCTACACCCTGCTGGGGTCGGTGCTGATGCTGGCCGCCATGCTGTACATGGCGGCGACGGCGGGCACCTCCAGCATTCCCGAGCTGACGGCCTATGACTGGCCGGTCGGGGTGCAGACCTTCCTGTGGCTCGCCTTCTTCGCCTCGTTCGCGGTGAAGATGCCCATGTGGCCGGTGCACACCTGGCTGCCCGACGCCCACGTGCAGGCGCCGACGGCGGGGTCGGTGATCCTGGCGGGCATCCTGCTGAAGCTGGGCGGCTACGGCTTCATCCGCTTCAACCTGCCCATGTTCCCGGACGCGTCCGAGTACTTCACCCCGCTGGTGATGGTGCTGTCGGTGATCGCCATCATCTACACCTCGCTGGTCGCCTTCCGTCAGACCGACATCAAGAAGCTGATCGCCTATTCGTCGGTGGCCCACATGGGCTTCGTGACCATGGGCATCTTCGCCGGCAACGATCAGGGCGTGCAGGGCGCGGTGTTCCAGATGATCAGCCACGGGCTGATCTCGTCGGCGCTCTTCCTGTGCGTGGGGGTGGTCTATGACCGCATGCACACCCGAGAGATCGCCTTCTACGGCGGGCTGACATCGCGCATGCCGTGGTTCGCGGCCATCTTCCTGATGTTCACCATGGCCAATGTGGGCCTGCCGGGCACCTCGGGCTTCATCGGCGAGGTGCTGACCATGGTCGGCGCCTATCAGGTCTCCACCTGGGCGGTGTTCTTCGCGGCCTCGGGCGTGATCCTGTCGGCCGTCTATGCGCTGACGCTGTACCGCAACGTCATGTTCGGCGAGATCACCAATCCTGCGCTGAAGGCCATCACCGACATCGACCGGCGCGAGCTGCTGATCTTTGTGCCCCTCATCATCGGTACGATCTGGCTGGGGGTCTATCCCGCCGCCGTGCTGGACATCACCCAGGCTTCGGTCAGCGCGGTGACGGCCGCCTATCAGACCGCGATCGGCGGATAAGACGACCATGTTCGACATCAATCTCGCCCTTCAAATCGCTGCTCCCGAGGCCCTTCTGGCCATCGGGTCGATGATCCTGCTGATGCTCGGCGCCTATGGCGGCGAGAAGCTGGGCCGCGTGGTCAGTCTGCTGGCCGTCGCCCTGCTGATCGGCGCCGCCGGCGTCGCCGCCAATGCGCCGCTGGGCATGGTGTTCAACGGCGCCTTCGTCTCGGATCCCATGTCGGTCTACGCCAAGGTGGCCATCTATCTGGCCAGCGCCCTGGCCGTGGTGCTCGGCGACGGCTGGACGCGCCGTAACGGAATTGCCCGGTTCGAGTATCCCGTGCTGATCGTGCTGGCCGCCGTGGGCATGGGCATGATGGCTTCGGCCGGCGACCTGATGTCCCTGTATGTGGGCGTGGAGCTGCAGTCGCTGGCGCTGTACGTGCTGGCCGCCTTCCACCGGGACGACGGCCGGGCGTCGGAAGCGGGCCTGAAGTATTTCGTGCTGGGCGCCCTGTCGTCGGGCCTGCTGCTGTACGGCTCCAGCCTGATCTACGGCTTCACCGGCTCCATGCGCTTCGACGAGATCGCGGCGGTGGCTGCGGGCGGCGCCGAGACCGGCCTGATCTTCGGTCTGGTGTTCCTGATCTGCGGCCTGGCCTTCAAGGTCTCGGCCGCGCCGTTCCACATGTGGACGCCCGACGTCTATGAGGGCGCGCCGACCCCGGTCGTGGCCTTCTTCGCCACGGCGCCCAAGTTTGCGGCCATGGTGCTGTTCGCCCGCGCCCTGTCCGAGGGCTTCGGCGGCGCTCACGACCAGTGGGCCCAGGTGCTGGTGATCATCTCGCTGATCTCGTTCGCGGTGGGCGCCTTCGGCGGCCTGGCCCAGCGGGACATCCCGCGGCTGCTGGCCTATTCGTCCATCGCCAACATCGGCTATGCGCTGCTGGCCATCACGGCGGGCACGCAGGCGGGCCTGCAGGCCCTGCTGCTGTTCATGACCTTCTACATGGTCGACACCCTGGGCTTCTTCGCCCTGCTGATGGCCCTGTCGCGCGGCGGTCGGCCGATCCGGCGCATCGCCGACCTGGCGGGTCTGCGCAAGGACAAGCCGGTCACCACCATCGCCATCACGGTGCTGTCCCTGTCGGTGCTGGGCATGCCGCCCTTCGCCGGGTTCTGGGGCAAGTTCTATGTGTTCGGCGCGGCGCTGCAGGCCGGCTACTGGATTGTGGCGGCGCTGGGTCTGGTGGCCTCGGTCGTGGCGGCCTTCTACTATCTACGCATCATCAAGGTGATGTGGTTCGACGCACCGCCGGAAGGCGAGGGGGCGGTGGATCCGTCGCCGCGTGACGCCCAGTGGATCGGCTGGGCCGCCGCGGCCTTCTCGTTCCCGTTGGTGCTGATCGCCCTGACCTGGCTGGAGCCGCTGGCCCGCAACGCCGCGACCAGCTTCGGGGCGGGCTGATTGGCCGAGGCCGCCCCGCGCCTGATCCTCGAGGACACGGACTCCACCAACGCCGAGGCCCGCCGCATGGCCGAGCGCGGCGAGACCGGGCCGCTGTGGATCGTGGCCCGACGCCAGTCGGCGGGACGGGGCCGGCGGGGCCGGACCTGGTCCAGCGAGACCGGCAATCTGGCCGCGACCCTGCTGACCGTGGTGCACCGCCCACCGGCAGAGGCGGCGCAACTGACCTTCGTGGCGGCGCTCGCAGCGGCGGACCTGCTGGACGGGTACGCGCCGCCGGCGCTGGTCAGCATCAAATGGCCCAATGACGTGATGCTGGACGGCAAGAAGGCCAGCGGCATCCTTCTGGAGTCCGGCGCCCACGACAGCGGCGGCCTGTGGCTGGCGGTCGGAATCGGGGTCAATCTGGCCCACGCGCCGGACGACACCGAGCGGCCCGCCACGGCGCTTGCGGACCACCTGCGCGGGGACGTGGCCGCGCCGCCGTCCATCGAGCGGGCGGCCGAGGAGCTGGCGGAGGCGTTCGCGGTGTGGATGGAACGCTGGAGAGTGCTGGGTTTCCAGCCGATTCTGGACGGCTGGATCGCGCGGACGCCGGGGCTGGACGGCCCCTGCACGGCGCGGCTGGGCCATGAGACGGTCAGCGGCCGTGCCGAGGGCGTCGAGCCGGACGGCGCGCTGCGCCTGCGCTTGCCCTCGGGCGAACTGCGGCGCATTTCGGCGGGCGACGTGTTCTTCGGGGAGGCGGCCTGATGCTTCTGGCCATTGAGCAAGGCAACACCAACACCCTGTTCGCGGTGCACGACGGGACCGACTGGATCGCCCAGTGGCGCACGGCCACGGAGTCCACCCGCACGGCCGACGAATACGCCGTCTGGCTGAGCCAGCTGCTGTCCATGTGGGACATCAAGATGGCGGCGCTGAACGGCTGCATCATCTCCAGCGTGGTGCCCCAGTCGATCTTCAATCTGAAGAACCTGTCGCGGCGCTACCTGAACGTCGAACCCCTGGTGATCGGGGACAATGTGGACCTGGGCATTCCGGTGCGGATCACCAAGCCCAGCGAGGCGGGGGCTGACCGGCTGGTCAACGCCATCGGGGCGCATCTGAAATACGACGGCGACCTGATCGTCATCGACTCCGGCACCGCGACCACCTTCGACGTCATCGCCGCCGACGGCGCCTTCGAGGGCGGGGTGATCGCGCCAGGCATCAACCTGAGCCTGCAGGCCCTGCACGAGGCGGCGGCCATGCTGCCGCGCATCGCCATCCAGAAGCCCGACCGGGTCATCGGCAAGGACACCGTGTCCAACATGCAATCCGGCGTGTTCTGGGGCTATGTCTCGCTGATCGAGGGCATGGTGGCGCGGATGAAGGCCGAATGGGCGAAACCCATGACCGTCATCGGAACCGGCGGCGTGGCCAGCCTGTTCGAAGGCGCAACCGACAGCATCGATCACTTCGACGCGGATCTGACTATCCGCGGCCTTCTGGAAATCTGGCGTCGCAACGCCCATCTGAAAACGACATGAAAAAATCAAATCAAGACGAACTGGTCTTCCTGCCGCTCGGCGGTTCCGGAGAGATCGGCATGAACCTGAACGCCTACGGCTTCGGCCCGGCGCATGACCGCAAGTGGATCATCGTCGATGTGGGCGTGACGTTCGGCGACCTGTCGACGCCCGGCGTCGACATCATCGTGCCCGATCCGGAGGCTCTGAAGGGCGAGAAGATCCTTGGCATCCTGCTGACCCACGCCCACGAGGACCACATCGGCGCCCTGGGCTGGCTGTGGCCGCGCATCCAGGCGCCGCTCTACGCCACGCCGTTCACGGCCTATCTGATCCGCGACAAGCTGCGCGAACAGAACCTGCTGCAGGAGGCCAAGCTGCATGAGGTGCCGCTGGGCGGCACGGTCAACCTGGGTCCGTTCGAATGCGAGTTCGTCACCATGACGCACTCCATCGCCGAGCCCAACGGAATCGCCATCAAGACGCCGCTGGGCACGGTGATGCACACCGGCGACTGGAAGATTGACGACACGCCCGTGGTCGGGTCGCGCACGGACGCCAAGGCTCTGACGCGACTGGGCGACGAGGGCGTGCTGGCCATGGTGGGGGATTCCACCAATGTCTTCGTGGACGGCGTGGCCGGGTCCGAAGGCGATGTGGCCGGCGCCTTGGTCGATCTGATCAAGCCCCTGCGCGGCCGCGTGGCCGTGGGCTGTTTCGCGTCCAATGTGGCCCGGGTTCACAGCGTGGCGCTGGCGGCCAAGGCGGCGGGACGGCGCGTGGTTCTGGCCGGGCGGTCCATGCATCGCATCACCGCCGCGGCCAAGCACGTTGGCCTGCTGGGCGACCTGCCGCCCTTCCTGACGGACGAGGAGGCCCGCGTCTGGGCGCCGGACGAGGTTCTGTACCTCTGCACCGGCAGCCAGGGCGAGGCGCGCGCGGCGCTGTCGCGCGTCGCCGACGGCACGCACCCCGTGGTCAAGCTGGGGTCGGGCGATCATTGCATCTTCTCGTCGCGGGTCATTCCCGGCAACGAGCTGGCCATCGGCGATCTGCAGGACCGTCTCGCGGACCGGGGCGTGCGCCTCTACACCGAAAAGGATCACCCCGGCATCCACGTGTCCGGCCACCCGTGCCGTGATGAGCTGAAGCAGATGTACGACTGGGTGCGCCCGCGCATCGCGGTGCCCACCCACGGCATGCGCCGCCACCTGATGGAGCATGCCAACCTGGCCAGGGACATGGGGGTCCCCGAGACCGTGACGCCGCGCAACGGCGATCTGGTGCGTCTGGCTCCCGGGCCGGCGCAGATCATCGACGAGGTTCCCTCGGGCCGCCTGTACGTGGATGGCGGCATGCTGGTGACCGAGGCGGGCGAGGCGATCCGCGAACGCCGCCACGCGTCGAGCAACGGCGTACTGGTGGTCAGCTTCGTGCTGGACAAGGGCGGCCGCATCGTCAGCGACATCGACGTGCGCGGCATCGGCCTGCCGGGCGACGAGGGCACCCCGCTGGGCGACGCCCTGGACGGCCTCGCCGAACGGGTCGAGGACGTGGTGCGCGGCCTGAAGGGCGAGGCGCTTCAGGACGAGCTGGTGGTCGAGCAGGCCGTGGCCCGCGCGCTGAAGAAGGCCAGCCAGCAGATCTGGGACCGCCGACCCATCGTGGAAACCATCGTCCTGCGGCTGTAGGTTCGCCGGGCCCGAGCGGAGCGCGCCCATGCCGGACATGCACCAGCTTTCCGCCCGCGGCTGTGAGCGCGCCCGGCGTGCGCTGGAGCGCGTCCGCCATGCTCGCCATCCGCTGCACGGCTGGCGGCGCTGGACGATCATCGCGGTGCAGGCAGCGGTCGGGCTGTTTCTGCTGTTCGCGCTGGTGAACCTGGCTCTGTGGTTCTCCATCGACCGTTCCGGCGGCCCGGTCCGTCAGGCGATGTGGGAGGTTGAGGCGCTGGCTCGCAGCCCCCTGGATGGGGAACAGGCGCCGGACCATGCTTTCACCGCCCTGTACGGCGACGTGCTGGGCGCCGAGCCGGATGTCGGTGAAGTCCGGGACTATTTCGAGGATCAGTCGCGGCGGGAAGAGTTCGTGCTGGAGCACGTCATGACCCAGCGCATGCTCTCACTGAACGACAGGCTGGACGCCAGGGTGTTTCCGTCCGGCGTCTATGTGGGCCTGCGCGCCATGGGGCCGGACGGGGCGCCGATGGTGTACGTCACCCGGCATCTGGCGCACTTCATGTTCTTCCCCCGCCACGCCTATATCCTGGTCGTGCCGGAGCAGGGGGAGGCCACGGTCTTTTCCGCCAGCGTCAACAACAAGCTGGACGAGGACGCGGAGCATCCGAACCACCTGCGCGCGACGCTTCAGGCTTATGATGTGGAGGCCTATGATTTCCCGTCGTCGGGGCAGGCCGTCCATCTGATGACCCGCATCTCGGATGAGGTGGCGACGGACGCGCTGGCGCGTCTGGAGACCGCGGCCCAGCGACTGGCGGAGGCTGAGGTCACCTATGGGGTGCTGGCGCCCAACTCCAACACCGTGATCGGGTGTCTGCTGGAGGACGCTGGCGTCATGACCCGTGCGGAACGCTCGGGCGCGCTGCTGGCGGTTAGGGCGCCGGGCCTCGGCGCAGACTGCGTTTGACGGTGGACAGGCTCGCGCTTTACGCCCAGCCTCAGACTTCGACAGGGAGATCATCATGAGCGCCAGGGTTCGCATCGCGGTTCTTGCAGGGTTTCTGGCCGTCGCGGCCTGTGACCAGCCCGAACGGATCGAGGCGAACGAGGCTGTGCCCGCCGCCGAGCCCACGCCGGCGGCAGCACCGGACGCCATGACGCCCGAAGGTCTGGTGCAGGCCCTGTACATGGAGCCCGCCATCCCCACCGCCGCGCCCCATGTGCGCCTGTACTTCGCCGAACCGCTGGTGGACGGCCTGTCGGGCGAGGAGGGGATCGGCTTCGACTACCGTCTCGACGCCCAGGACGGCGCCATCACGGACCTGATGGTGGAGGAGACCGCCTCCGGCCCCGACGGATCAGCCATCGTGGCGCGCTTCAATCGGGCCGGGCGGCCGGTGTCCATGGCCTATGACCTGTGCCGTCGCGACAGCGGCGAGTGGCGCATCACCAATGTCCGCAGCGTCCAGAACGACTGGAACCTGCGCGACCTCACAGGCGCCGATGCGGGCGAGGATGCGTCGTCGCAGCCTGCGTGCTGAGCCTCGCCCCGGCGCTCCAAACCGGCTAAGCCAACGCCATGATCGGACGTTTGAACCATGTGGGGGTGGCCACACCCTCCATCGAGGCCTCCGTGGCCCTGTACCGGGACCTGCTGGGCGCGACGGGGGCGGGCGAGCCGTTCGACTTGCCGGCGCAGGGGGTGCGGGTCTGCTTCATTGACCTGCCCAACAGCCAGATCGAACTGATCGAGCCGCTGGGCGAGGACTCACCGATCCACGGCTTTCTGGCCAAGAACCCCAAAGGGGGCCAGCATCACGTCTGCTACGAGGTCGAGGACATCATCGCCGCCCGCAACGCCCTGCGCGCCAAGGGGGCGACCATTCTGGGCACCGGCGAGCCGCGCATCGGCGCCCACGGCACGCCCATCGTCTTTGTGCATCCGAAAGACATGGGCGGCGTGCTGGTGGAGCTTATGGAAACACCGAAGGAGCCCCACTGATGATCGGACCGACCACAGCCATCGCCATCTATTTCGTGGTCTGGTGGACCGTGCTGTTCGCCGTCCTGCCGCTGGGCATGAATCAGGGGCCGCGCGAGCGCCAGACCGACGGCGGCGACTGGGGCGCGCCGGTCAATCCGAACCTGAAGAAGAAGTTCATCACCACCACCTGGGTGGCGGCCATCGTCTGGGCCGTGATCCTGGTCATCATCTTCACCGGAATCTTGCCGCTGCCGTCCCTGCCTGGCGGAGGTTGATTTCCGCAATTCGGGAACCGAGTCGACTTTGATTGCCTAATCCCCGGCGCCCCGGCTAAAGGCGTAAGGCTCAGTTACATACGGATTCCCGATGCGTCTTTCGCGCTACTTCCTGCCCACTCTGAAAGAGACGCCGTCCGAGGCGCAGATCGTCTCGCACCGGCTGATGCTGCGCGCGGGCCTGATCCGTCAGGAAGCGGCGGGCATCTACGCCTGGCTGCCGCTGGGCCTGCGGGTGCTGAAGCGCATCGAACAGATCGTGCGCGAGGAGCAGGAGCGGGCGGGCGCCGTCGAGATCCTGATGCCGACCATCCAGCTGGCCGACCTGTGGCGCGAATCCGGCCGCTATGACGCCTATGGCCCGGAGATGCTGCGCATCGTCGACCGGCACAAGCGCGACATGCTGTACGGCCCCACGGCCGAGGAAGTCGTCACCGACATTTTCCGCGGGTTCGTGAAGAGCTATCGCGACCTGCCGCTGAACCTGTTCAACATTCAGTGGAAGTTCCGCGACGAGCAGCGGCCCCGGTTCGGGGTGATGCGCGGCCGCGAGTTCCTTATGAAGGACGCCTATTCCTTCGACGTGGACGAGGTGGGCGCGCGCAAGTCCTACAACCGCATGTTCGTGGCCTATCTCAACACCTTCTCGCGCCTGGGCCTGAAGGCGGTCCCCATGCGGGCCGACACCGGCCCTATCGGCGGTGACCTGAGCCACGAGTTCATCATTCTGGCGGACACGGGCGAAAGCCAGGTGTTCTGCGACCGCCGTCTGGTGGACATGCCGGCGCCGGGTCCGGACGTGGACTGGAACGACCTCCAGTCAATCGTTGATCAACGAACGGCGCTCTACGCCGCCACCGACGAGATGCACGAGGCGGACCGCTTCGACGCCGAGGTGGGCGAGGGCGACCGCCTGACCGCGCGCGGCATCGAGGTGGGCCACATCTTCTATTTCGGCACCAAATACTCCAAGCCCATGAAGGCTATCGTGGCCGGGCCGGACGGCAAGGACGTGCCCGTGCACATGGGCAGCTACGGCGTCGGCGTCTCGCGCCTGATCGGGGCCATCATCGAGGCCAGCCACGACGACGCCGGCATCATCTGGCCCGAGGCCGTGGCCCCGTTCGACGTGGGGATCATCAACCTGCGCCCCAATGACGAGGCGGTCTCGGCCGCCTGCGAGGACGCTTGGGCCAAGCTGAAGGCAGCGGGCAAGACGGTGCTGTACGACGACCGGGACGACCGGCCGGGCGGCAAGTTCGCCACCGCCGACCTGATCGGTCTGCCGTGGCAGCTGATCATCGGGCCCAAGGGCGTGGCCGACGGCGTGGTGGAGCTGAAACGCCGCGCCACGGGCGAACGCGAGACCCTGCCGCTGGATGCGGCGCTTCAGAAGCTGACCGCATGACCGACGCGACCGCCGGGAAGCCCGCCAAGCCCGCCGGGGCGTTCAGTTCCTGGGAGATCGGCCTGGCCCTTCGCTACCTGCGCGCCAAGCGCAAGGAGGGCGGGGTCGCCCTGATCGCCGTGATCAGCTTCATCGGCATCATGCTGGCCGTGGCGGTGCTGATCAGCGTCATGAGCATCATGTCCGGCTTCCGCACCGAGTTGCTGAACCGGATGCTGTCGTTCAACGGGCACATGTACGTGCATGGCCAGGTGCTGCAGGCGCCGGACCGGGACGAGGCGCTGGCGCGCATCCGCGCGGTGCCCGGGGTGGTTAGCGTCACGCCCCTGACCGAGTCCCCGGCCATGTTCACCGCCCATGGTCGGACGACCGGCGGCGTGGTCCGGGGCATCGCGCCCGAGAACCTGAACTCCATGAGCTTCGTCTATCAGAGCCTGGACGAGGAAGCCCGCGCCCGGTTCGGTCAGGGCGACTACGGCGGCGACAACATCCTGATCGGGCAGGCCTTGGCGGATCAGATGGGCCTGCGCATCGGGGATCTGATGACCCTGATCTCGCCCCAGGGCGGGGCCACGGCGTTCGGCGATCTGGGCACGTCCAAGACCTATGTGATCGGCGGCATCTTCCAGTCGGGCGCCGCCGACTATGACCGGGCCTATGTGTTCATGCCGCTGGAGCAGGCGCAGCTGTTCTTCGGCAAGGAAGGCCTGTGGGACGCCATCGAATTGAAGGTCGAGGACCCGGATCAGGTGGCCCGCTATGTCCAGCCGGTGTCCGAGGCGGCGGGGCAGGGTGCGCTGGTCAGCGACTGGCGCAACACCATGGCGGCGTTCTGGAGCGCGCTGAAGATCGAGCGCGTGGCCATGGGCATCATCCTGGGCCTGGTGGTGGCCATCGCCGCCATGAACATCATCTCGGGCATCGTCATGCTGGTGAAGAACAAGGGGCGCGACATCGCCATCCTGCGCACCATCGGGGCCAGCCCGTCGTCGATCCTGCGCATCTTCTTCATGGCCGGGGCGACCATAGGGGTTGCGGGGACGCTGGCGGGCCTCGTTCTGGGGCTGCTGTTCTGCTGGAACATCGGCGCCATCCAGAGCTTCCTCGAGTGGGTCCTGCAGGTGCAGCTGTTCCCGGCGGACGTTTACATGCTGGACGGAGTGCCGGCCCTGGTCGATCCAGGCGACGTGTTCTGGGTCACGGTGTGGTCGCTTCTGATGTCCTGCCTCGCCAGCCTGCCGCCCTCGTGGAACGCCTCGCGCATCGATCCGGTGGAGGCCCTTCGCTATGAGTAGCCCCGTGCTGTCCCTGCGGGGCGTGACGCGCACCTATGACACCGCCCAGGGCGGGCTGCAGGTGCTGAAAGGCGTCGATCTGGACGTGTTTCCGAGCGAGGTGGTCGGGCTGATCGGTCCATCGGGTTCGGGCAAGTCGTCGCTGCTGCACGCCGCCGGCCTGCTGGAGCGGCCCACCGACGGTCAGGTGATGATCGACGGTCAGGACGTGGGCGCCCTGCCGGAGCGGGCGCGCACGCGCATCCGTCTGGCCAAGGTGGGGTTCGTCTATCAGTTCCACCACCTGCTGCCCGAGTTCGACGCGGGCGACAACGTGGCCCTGCCCATGCGCATAAACGGCGTGTCGCACAGCGTGGCGCGGGCGCGGGCGTCAGAGCTGCTGACCGCCCTGGGCCTCGGCGAGCGGCTGATGCACCAGCCGGCCCAGCTGTCAGGCGGCGAGCAGCAGCGGGTCGCCGTGGCCCGGGCGCTGGCCAACCAGCCGCGCCTGCTGCTGGCCGACGAGCCTACGGGCAACCTGGACCCGGCCACCAGCCAGGCGGTGTTCGAATCCCTGCGCGAACTGGCCAAGACCACGGGCGTCGCCGCCCTGATCGCCACCCACAACATGGAGCTGGCGGGCCACATGGACCGGGTCTTCGCCCTGCGCGACGGCCACCTGGAAGAGCGCCCGGCCCAGAGTCAGGCCTACTGAGGCGCTACTTCTTACCCGGGGGGACGGTGAAGGGCGAGGCGACGACGGTGATCGGGGGCTTGGTCTTCTCCGCCTTGGGTTTGCGGATTTCCTTGGTGCTGCGTTTCTGACCCTTGGCCATGACGGGCGCTCCGGGCGCCGGCGGCCGCCGGAAGGGCGGGGAAGGGCGTTGGCGTCAGTCTACAGCAGGCTGGCCGCGCCGTCAGTGAAATCCGATGCCCCGCCATCATCGACCTTTCCGATTCTTAACGCCCAAAAGGCGCGACCATCGCCTAGTCATGGCCCACGACGAATCCGGAGGGGCTTCTCATGAAACGACTTTTTGTCACCGCAGCTGGCGCCGTGCTGGCGTGCACGGTGGCCTTCGGCGCCCAAGCCGAAGAGTTTCAGCCCTGCGCCGACTCTGACGAAGCGCCGGAACTGGCAGGATCGCTGTGCGCGGTTGTCACGACCCCTCTGGATCATGGAAGCGACGCTGGCGACAGCATTGAACTGTTCGTGCGGAAGTTCCCGGCGGTCGGACAGTCCAGCGGCCAGGTCTGGCTGGTCGCCGGAGGGCCGGGCGAGTCGGGAGCCTCGTTCTATCCATTTCTCGATACGCTGCGCCGGGCCTTTCCTGACATGGATCTGATCGCGCCGGATCATCGGGGCACTGGCTATTCGTCGAAGCTCTGCCCTGACCAGGAATCTCCGGAAAGCGAGGAAGGCATCGCTCTGGCAGGCTCGGAATGGGGCCCCTATCGGGTCCATCTATCAGGATCAGGCGCGGGCGCACGCCTTCACCATCACCAATGCTGCGCATGATCTATCCAACCTGATCGCGACCTATCGAGCGGACGGGGAGGTTCATGTCTACGCTGTCTCTTACGGCACCCAATTGGCGCTGCGCATGATGCACGTTGCGCCGGTTGAACTGGACGGGCTGATCCTGGACGGACTGGTCCCGCCGGAGAGCAGCATACGCTGGGATCTCAGCCGACGTAGCGAACTGGTGGATCAGGTGGGGCGCAGCCTGCTGTCTCCAATGGAAGCGGCGACCTACGAAAGCGTTCTGGCGGCGGACCCGTCCCCTTGGGCGGACGTCGTTCCCGGAGGCGATCTGAAACAGTTCATGGGCAGCCTGCTGAACTTTCCGGATCTGCGGGCGCGCATTCCCGACATCATCACCGCCTTGTCGAACAATGACGCCAGCCCCCTTCGACGCGCGATCGAAGACCGACAGGCGGCGTTTGCGGCCATTACGGGGTTCGCCCAGTCCGCTTCATCGGCCCCACTGGTCATTCTCATCAGCGCCTCCGAAAACAATGCGCGTCCGGACATCACGCAAGAGGTTGTGCGGACGGAAGCGAGCTCGGCCCTGTTCACCAGTCCACTCCCGGCGTTTCTGGCGAGCGACGTCCTTCCCACTTACGAACGCGACTCCGCTTTCGGCCAGATACCGGCAGCATTGCCGCGCACTCTGGTTGCTCAGGGAACGATGGACCCCAACACCGCCTACGAAGGCGCGCTTGAGCACGTGGCGCTGCTGCGCGAAGCCGGTCCCGTGAGCGTGGCGACCGTTGAGGGCGGCGCTCACCTGCTTCTGTTCGCTGCGCCGGATTGCTTCGTGGGGGCGGTGCGCGCCTTCATGCATGGAGAGACGGCGCCTTCCACGTGCGCCGCCCCTTGACGTGAACGAAGACGGAACATAGAACATTCCCGGAACATCACTTCTGGGGATAAGGCATGACACGTCTGGTTCGGGAATCGCTGTCTCTGGCATCGTGCGCCGGGGTCGTCTGGGTGGTCTGGCAGGTCGCTTTTCTGGTGACGTGACGCGCCCGGGCCCATGAGTGTCGGAGCAAGGCGTGGCGCACGAAGCCGGTAACGGGTTCATCCATCTTCGGGTCAAGTCGGCCTATTCGCTGCTGGAAGGCGCGATCAAGGCGGGCAAGGTGGGCCAGCTGGCGGCCGGCCAGGGCATGCCGGCCGTGGGCGTCGCGGACCGGGCCAACCTGTTCGGGGCGCTGGAGTTCAGCCAGGCGGCGCGGGACGCCGGGGTTCAGCCCATCATCGCCTGCGCCTTGCCCGTTCTGGAGATCGGCGGGCGGATGAGTCAGCGGTGGGCGAAGACGCCCACGGTCGTCCTGATCGCCCAGAACGAGACTGGCTGGCTGAACCTGTGCGCGCTGTCGTCGGCGGCCTATCTGGGCTCCATGGCGCTGGCCGAGCCAGGTGTTCCGTGGTCGCTGGTTGAGCAGCATGCTGAAGGGCTGATCCTGCTGTCGGGCGGGCCGGACGGGCCGGTGGACTGTCTGTTCGCGGGGGGCAAGACCGCCGAGGCGCGGGCGGCGCTGGACGCCATGAAGGCGGCCTTCGGCGACCGGTTCTATGTGGAGCTGCAGCGGCACGGTCTGGACGCCGAGAAGGCCGCCGAGCCCGGGCTGGTGCGCTGGGCCTATGACAGCGACGTGCCTCTGGTGGCCACCAACGACGTCCATTACGCCGAGGCGCGGCAGGCGAAGTCCCACGACGCCCTGATGTGCATCGCCGACGGGGCCTTTATCGGCCAGGACGACCGCCGCCGGGTGACGGGCCAGCACTGGTTCAAGCCCGCCGCCGACATGCGGGCCCTGTTCGCCGACCTGCCGGAGGCTTGCGACAACACCATAGAGATCGCCCGCCGCTGTGCGTTTCTGGTGCAGACCCGCGCGCCGATCCTGCCCCGGTTCGACACCGGCGCGGGCCGCAACGAGGCCGACGAACTGGCGCACCAGGCTCGCGAGGGCCTGAAGGCCCGGCTGGACGGCCTGACGCTGGCGGCGCCCGAAGAGGAATACTGGACGCGGCTGGAGTGGGAGGTGTCCATCATCCAGCAGATGGGCTTCCCCGGCTACTTCCTGATCGTGTCGGACTTCATCAAATGGGCCAAGGCCCACGGCATCCCCGTGGGGCCCGGCCGGGGCTCGGGCGCCGGGTCGCTGGTGGCCTGGTCGCTGACCATCACCGACCTTGACCCCATCCGGTTCGGCCTGCTGTTCGAGCGGTTCCTGAATCCCGAACGGGTCTCCATGCCCGATTTCGACATCGACTTCTGTCAGGAGCGGCGAGAGGAGGTCATCACCTACGTCCAGCAGCACTACGGCGCCGACCGGGTGGCCCAGATCATCACCTTCGGCACCCTGCAGGCGCGGGCCGTGCTGCGCGACGTGGGCCGGGTGCTGCAGATGCCGCTGGGGCAGGTGGACCGTCTGGCCAAGATGGTGCCCGCCAACCCCGCCAATCCGGTAACCCTGGCCCAGGCCATCGAGATCGAGCCGCGCCTGAAGGAGGCCCGGGCCGCCGAGGCGTCGGTGCGCCACCTGCTGGACACGGCGCTGGAGCTGGAAGGGCTGTACCGCAACGCCTCGACCCACGCGGCGGGGGTGGTGATCGCCGACCGGCCGCTGACCCAGTTGGTGCCGCTGTATCAGGATCCGCGGTCCGACATTCCCGCCACCCAGTTCAACATGAAATGGGTGGAACCGGCGGGTCTCGTGAAGTTCGACTTCCTCGGCCTGAAGACCCTGACGGTGCTGGACCGCGCGCGGGGCTATCTGGAGCGGCGGGGCGCGGCGCAGGACTGGAGCCGCCTGCCGCTGGATGATGCGCGCACCTATGAGCTGATGGCCTCGGGCCAGACGGTGGGGGTGTTCCAGCTGGAATCCCAAGGCATGCGCGACACCCTGCGCAAGATGCGCTGCGGCTCCATCGAGGAGATCACGGCCCTGATCTCCCTGTATCGACCCGGCCCAATGGAGATGATCGACACCTATATCGACCGCAAATTCGGGCGGGCCGAGGTGGACTATCTGCACCCCAGCCTGACCGAGGTGCTGACCGAGACCTACGGCGTCATCATCTACCAGGAGCAGGTGATGAAGATCGCCCAGATCCTGGCCGGCTACAGCCTGGGCGAGGCCGATCTGCTGCGCCGCGCCATGGGCAAGAAGAAAAAGGAGGAGATGGACTTCCAGCGGGCGCGCTTCGCCAAGGGCGCGTCGGAAAAGGGAGTCCCGGAGGAGCAGTCGGGCGGCATCTTCGATCTGGTGGCCAAGTTCGCCGGTTACGGCTTCAACAAGTCGCACGCCGCCGCCTACGCGATGATCTCGTTCCAGACCGGCTGGCTGAAGGCCAACCATCCGGTGGAGTTCTTCGCCGCCTCCATGAGCCTGGATATCTCGAATACCGACAAGCTGGCGGTGTTCTATCAGGACGCCCGGCGCTTCGAGGTGCCGATCCGGTCGCCGGACATCAACGCCTCCTCGGCCGATTTCGACGTGGCCTTTGACGATGAGGGCAAGGGGGCGGTGCTCTATGCGCTGGGCGCCATCCGTAACGTGGGGCTGGAGGCCATGCGCCACGTGCAGGCCGTGCGGGAGGAGGGCGGGCCGTTCGCCGACATCTTCGACTTCCTCGAGCGGGTCGATCCGCGCAGCGTCAACAAGCGCGCGCTGGAGAACCTGGCCCGGTCCGGCGCCTTTGACAGCATCCATCCGAACCGGCGTCAGCTGTTCGAGCAGGCCGACAAGCTGATGGCCTATTGCCAGAGCGTGGCCGCCGAGCGCGCCTCGTCGCAGGTCAGCCTGTTCGGCGGGGATCAGGCCGGCGCCGCGCGGCCGCGACTTGCGGCGGTGGAGCCTTGGGTTGGGCCGGAGAAGCTGGACGAGGAACTGTCGGCCGTCGGCTTCTACCTGTCCGGTCACCCGCTGGAGGACATGGCCGAGGTGCTGAAGCGCCGCAAGCGCGTGACTTTCGTGGCCGAGGCCCTGGGTCTGGCCGAGGCGGGGCACGAGGCGTTCAACATGGCGGGCGTGGTGCGCCGTCGTCAGGAGCGGGCCAGCGCCCGGACGGGGGAGAAATTCGCCTTCGTCACCTTCTCGGACCCCACCGGCGAGTTCGAATGCCTGTTCCCGCCCGAGCAGCTGCGCGCCTGCCGCGAGGTGCTGGAGCCCGGCGCCGCGGTGCTGGTGCGGGTGCGGGCCAAGGCGGCGGACGGAGAGGTGCGCTTCTTCGGCGATTCCGCCAGCCCCATCGATACAGCCATGGAGCAGGCGGTCGTGGGCCTGCGCATCCATGTGTCGCCGCGCGCCGCCGAGCTGGAGGCCCTGCGCTCGCGGCTGGACCGCGCGGTCAGCGACCGGGGCGGGGAGGTGGTGCTGGTCGCCTCGCTGGAAGGACGCACCGAGGTGGATATGAAGCTGCCCGGCCGCTACCGGCTGGACGCGTCCCTGCGCGGGGCGCTGAAGTCTGCGCCGGGCGTGGTGATGCTGGAGGATGCCTGATTTCTCCGCTCATCCCGGCGAAAGCCGGGATCAAGTCCTGTCCAGCTTGACGCCGGCGTTTCAGGACTGGCGAGCGGTTGATGATCCTGATCCGCTGCAACACCCAAAGCACTGGGTCCCGGCTTTCGCCGGGATGAGCGGAATATTGTTCAGTGATACCGCCGCATGAGGCCGACCAGCTTGCCCTGGACCTCGACCTGGTCGGGGCCGAAGATGCGGGTTTCGTAGGCGCGGTTGGCGGGCTCCAGGGCTATGGATGCCCCCTTCTTTCTCAGGCGCTTGAGGGTGGCTTCCTCGCCTTCCACCAGAGCCACGACGATCTCGCCGGAACTGGCCGTGTCGACGCGCTTGATGACCACCATGTCGCCGTCGAGGATGCCGGCCTCGATCATGGAGTCGCCCTCGATCTCCAGCACATAGTGCTCTCCCGCGCCCAGCATGCTCTCGGGCACCATCAAACGGTCGCGCTCGTGCTGGATGGCGGCGATGGGCGTGCCGGCGGCGATCTTGCCCAGCAGGGGCAGTTCGCGGGTGTCGTTGGCGGGCTGGATGGCGGCGGGACGGCCCGCGCCCTCGATCACCTGGGGCGTGAAGGCGGCGCGGCCGCGTGACGGGGCCGAGGCGGTGGCCTGTTCCGGCATCTTGAGCACTTCCAGCGCCCGCGCCCGATGAGCCAGACGGCGAATGAAGCCGCGCTCCTCCAGCGCCGTGATCAGGCGGTGGATGCCCGACTTGGAGGCCAGATCCAGCGCCTCCTTCATCTCGTCGAACGAGGGCGAGACGCCCGTCTCCTTGATGCGTTCATGAATGAACATCAGGAGTTCGTGCTGCTTGCGCGTGAGCATCGGCCATCTTCCCCGCGGGCCGCTCCGGAATCACTCCGGGAACAAGCCGTGAACTGATGCCGATGTTCTGTAAGTGTTCTTCGTTAATGTCAACTTACCGACAGCAACGCTTTCGTCGCCGCCGTGACGTCGTCCTGGCGCATCAGGCTCTCGCCCACGAGGATCGCGCGGGCCCGGGCGTGAGCCACGCGGGCCACATCGGCGGGCGTGAAGATGCCGCTCTCCGCCACCAGCAGGGCGTTTGACGGGCGCAGCAAAGCCAGACGCTCGGTCGTTTCCATATCCACCTCGAAGGTCCGCAACGAGCGATTGTTGATGCCCACCAGATCAGCCTTCAGCCCGCAGGCGCGGGCCATTTCCTCTTCGTCATGTGTCTCGACCAGGGCGTCCATGCCGAATCGCGCCGCCTCGGCCATCAGCTCGGCGGCCAGGGTGTCGTCGATCATGGCGAGGATGACGAGGATGCAGTCGGCGCCCAACGCCCGGCTCTCGGCCACCTGCCACGGGTCGACGAGAAAATCCTTGCGCAAACAGGGCAGGGCGGTGGCCTCGCGGGCGGCGCCCAGATAGGCGTCGTCGCCCTGGAAGCTGGGGCCGTCGGTCAGCACCGACAGGCAGGCCGCGCCGCCGGCTTCGTACGCTTTCGCCAGCGCGGGCGGGTCGAAGTCCGGACGGATCAGGCCCTTGGACGGGCTGGTTTTCTTGATCTCCGCGATCAGGGCCGGGCGGTCGGGCGCAGCCTTGTCCTCAAGCGCCTGACGAAAGCCGCGCGGCGGCGAGGCGGCGGCGGCCAGCGCCTCGATGTCGGTCTGGGAGCGAGCGGCCTTGCGCGCCGCCACGTCCTCGCGCTTGTAGGCGGCGATGCGGCTCAGAACGTCGGTCACGCGGCGGCCTCTTCCTCATTGGTGATGCGCACAAGCGCGTCCAGGGCGGCGCGGGCGCGTCCGTCGTCGATGGCGGCGGCGGCCAGGGCCGCGCCCTGGGCCAGATCATCGGCCTTGTCGCTGACCACCAAGGCGGCTGCGGCGTTCAGCAGCACGATGTCGCGATAGGGACCGGCGGCGCCGTCCAGCAGGGCGGTCAGGGCGCGGGCGTTGTGGGGGCCGTCGCCGCCCATCAGATCGTCCATCGCGGCCTCGGGCAGGCCTGCGTCGGCGGCGGTGACGGTGAAGCGGCGCACGGCCCGGTCCCGCCATTCCGCGATCTCGGTGGCCCCCGTGGTGGTCAGCTCGTCCAGACCCTGGCCATGCACGGTCCAGGCGCGCACAGCGCCCAGACGGCCCAGGACCTCGGCCAGCGGCTCGAGCAGGCGCGGATCATAGACGCCCATGACCTGACGCTTCGCCGTCGCAGGGTTCGAAAGCGGGCCCAAGAGGTTGAAAACCGTACGGAAGCCGATGTCGGCGCGCACCGGCGCCACATGCTTCATGGCGCTGTGGTGGGCAGGGGCGAACAGGAAGGCGATGCCGGCCTCGTCAAGCGCGCGGCGCTGCCGGGCGGGGGAGGCGGCCAGATTCACGCCCAGCGCGGCCAGCACGTCGGAGGAGCCGGATTTCGAGCTGACGGCCCGGTTGCCGTGCTTTGCGACCTTCAGCCCCGCGCCCGCCAGCACCAGCGCCGAAGCGGTGGAGATATTGAAGGTGTGCAGGCCCGATCCGCCGGTGCCGCAAGTGTCGATCACCTCATAGGGCAGGTCCAGCTTCAGGGCCGCGGCGCGCATTTCCGTGGCGAAGGCGGCGATTTCCTCCACCGTTTCGCCGCGCAGACGCAGGGCGGTGACGGCGGCGGCCATCTGGGCGGGGGTGGGCTCGCCGCGCAGGCAGGCGGCGAAGAAGGCCCGCGCCTCATCGGCGGTCAGGGCGCGGCCGTCGGCCAGCTTTGACAGGATGGGCTTGAAGGCGTCCGACATGGCTCAGGCGGCGGCCAGACGGCGCACGCCGGCGATGTCGAGGAAGTTGGCCAGCAGGTCGTGGCCGCGCTCGGTGGCGATGGATTCGGGGTGGAACTGGACCCCGTGGATCGGGCGGGTGCGGTGCGCCAGGCCCATGATCTCGCCGTCGGCGGTCCAGGCGGTGACCTCCAGCACGTCGGGCAGGCTTTCACGCTCCACCGCCAGGCTGTGATAGCGGGTGGCGGTGAACGGATCGGGCAGGCCTCGGAACACGCTCTTGCCCTCATGCCGGATGGGCGAGGTCTTGCCGTGCATCAGGGTCTTGGCCCGGATCACCTTGCCGCCGAAGGCCTGACCCATGGCCTGGTGGCCGAGGCAGACGCCGAAGATGGGCAGGCTGTCGGGGGCCTTGGCCAGCACATCGAGGCAGATGCCGGCCTGATCCGGCGCGCAGGGGCCGGGGGACAGCAGCACCGCATCGGGGTTCAGCGCCAGCGCCTCGTCGGCGCTCAAGTCGTCATTGCGGATGACATGCGTCGGCGCGCCCAGTTCCGCCAGATAGTGGACCAGGTTGTAGGTGAAGCTGTCGTAGTTATCGACGACCAGGATCATGATGCGGCTGTTCTAGGCCGGGTGCATCGCCTCGCCAAGGAGAATGCTCCTGTCCCGGAAAGGGAAAGCTAACGGGTGCGTCCTAATCTCTGCGGGCAACAAGCGGAGAGGGGCCATGACCGAGGCCGACGCCATCCAACGTGCTCGTGAACTTCTGGGGCCGCCGCCGGCCCGTGATCCGGCCATGGGCGCGCTGGGCGCGGCCCTGCTGGCGGCCGTGTCCGCCCTGGTGATGGCCGGTGCGGTGATCATGGGGCCGGGGTTCGAGGTGGATCCGTCTTCGCCGGGCGTGATGCGCGGTTTCGACTGAGTCTGGCCCGGCGTCTGCTGGCCCGGCGCTTGCTTGAAACACGGCATGCGCACCATTCTGACACTCTCCGCCGTCGTCGTCCTGGCCGCCGCCTGCGCGCCGAGGCCGCACCCTTATCCGGTCGCCGAGGCGCCGTATCTGCTTCACGTGCCTGCGCCGGGGACGGATTACCGCTATCGCAGCGGGCCCCAGGGCTTCGGCCGCACCGGGCCGGTGTACGCACCCGGACCGGCGGATGGTCCCTATGGTCCTCGCTATGGCGGACACGGCGAAGGCTATCAGGGCCCTGCACCCCATGGCCCGCGGCCCGGCTATGGCGGCTACGGCTATGAGTCTGAGGCCTATGGCTATGGCCCGCGCGTCCGTGGGTATTCAGACGGCTATGCCTGGGGCGATCGGCGCCATTCGGTCCGCGGCGGATCCAGCTATGAAAGCCGCGAGATGATGACCGAGGAGACCTACATCACCGGCGGAGTCATCGTGGAGCGCGAAGGGCCGCGGGCGCCGCACCGGCCTGCGCCTTACCCGGACACGTCGGGATACCAGTCTTACCCCGGGCCTTACGCCCAATCTCCGCGGTATGAGTCGCCGCGTGTCGAAACGCCGCCGACCCCGCGGCCCTATCCCGATGCGGGCCCCGAGCCCTTCTACTGATCAGCCGAAGCGCCAGGCTTCCTCGGCGGCGGCCTTGAGGGCGCGGGACTTGTGCAGGGTCTCTTCGTATTCGGCCTTGGGGTCGCTGTCGGCGACCACGCCGGCGCCCGCCTGAACATGCATCATGCCGTCCTTGAACAGGGCGGTGCGCAGGACGATGCAGGCGTCGATCTCGCCGCCTGACGAGATGTAGCCCGCCGCACCGGCGTAGCCGACGCCGCGTTTGACCGGCTCCAGCTCGTCGATGATCTCCATGGCCCGCACCTTGGGCGCCCCCGACAGGGTGCCGGCGGGCAGGGCGGCCAGCAGGATGTCCACCGGATGCAGGTCCGGCCGGGCCTTGCCCGTGACGTTGGAGACCAGATGCATGACGTGACTGTAGCGCTCCACGAAGAAGCTCTTCGTCACCTTGACCGAGGCCGGTTCGGCAACCCGGCCCACGTCGTTGCGGCCCAGATCCACCAGCATCAGATGCTCGGCCCGCTCCTTGGGATCGGCCAGAAGCTCGGCCTCCAGCGCCTGATCCTCCTCCGGCGTCTTGCCGCGCGGGCGGGTGCCGGCGAGAGGGCGGATGGTCAGTTCGCCGTCACGCAGGCGGACCAGAATCTCGGGGCTGGAGCCCGCCAGCTGGAAGTCGCCGAAGTTCATGTGGAACAGGAAGGGCGACGGGTTGGTGCGGCGCAGGGAGCGGTAGAACGCGAAGGACTCCCGGGCGAACGGCGCGCTGAACCGCTGGCTGGGCACGACCTGGAAGATGTCGCCCGCCGCGATGTAGTCCTTGGCCCGGCCGACGATGGCGGCGAAGCCGGCTTCGGTCTCCGAGGCCTGGAAGACGACAGGATCAGGCGCGCCGGGAGCGGGGCGGGGGGTTGGCTGGTTCAGGCGCTCGACCACGGCGTCCAGCCGGGCCACGGCGGCCGCATAGGCGGGCTCGGCCTCGCCGCCGTCCGGCCAGGCCGGGGTGGCCAGGATGATCTCCTGGGCCACGCCGTCGAAGATGGCGACGATGGACGGACGCGTCAGGACGGCGTCGGGCAGGTCCAGCGGGTCGGGATTGGCCTCGCCGATGGGCTCGAACAGGCGCACCAGATCATAGCCGAAGACCCCGAACACGCCCGCGGCCATCGGCGGCAGGCCTTCGGGCAGCGGGATGCGGGCGTCATCCACCAGGCGCTTCATGGAAGCCACGGCGCCGTCCGGCTCGGCCGTGAAGTGGTCCGCCGCGATGTCCTCGCCGCGCGCCACCTCGGCCTTGTCGCCGCGACATCGCCAGACCAGATCGGGCGCCAGGGTCAGGATGGAATAGCGCCCGCGCCAGGCGCCGCCTTCCACCGATTCGAACAGGAAGGCGTAGGGCTCGCCCCGGCCCAGCTTGAGACAGGCCGAGACCGGGGTCTCCAGATCATCGATCAGGCGGCGGAACACCACCTGCGCCCGGCCTTCGCTCCAGCCGCGCGCGAAGTCCCCCGGGGAGGGCGAAGCGGCTTCGCGGCTCATTCTTCCTCGGCGACGGGCGCGGCGGGCGCCTGCGACGGGGCGATGCCCAGGGCGTTCAGGGCGCGATCGGGCCAGGTGCGGACGTTCATCTGATCGGCCGCGGCGGCGCGTGCGCCGTCGCCGAGCGCTTCGGCCGCCTGCATGCTCATCTGCGGGCGGATCTGCTCGGCGCGAGGGGCGGCGAGGGCCGCCACGGGCGCGCGGATGCGGTCGACGCGTCCGACCACGAAGCTCTGACCGTCCTGCTGACCGCTGAACACCTGCTCGACACCCTGGCTGAACAGGCCGCGCATGACGCCCTGTCCGACCTGGGTCTGGGTTTCCTCGTTCTGCTGAACGCCGGTGCGGGTCACCAGCTCGGCGTTCACGGAAGCCGCGACCTCGGCGATGGACTCGCCGCCGCGCACGCGGCCGGCCAGTTCATCGGCGAGAGCCGCCAGGCGCCGGGCGTTCTCACGCTGCAGCCAGTTCTGGACCAGGGGCTCGCGGACGTCGTCAAGAGACGGCATGGCGGCGGGCGTGACCTCGTTCACGCGCACCACGAAATACTGGCCCTGGCCGGCGTCGATGACGTCGCTCTCGCCGCCTTCGTCCTGGGCGTAGGCGCTACGCAGGACCGGCTCGGGCGCGTTCAGCGGCTGACCGTTGGGCAGGCGGCCGTCCTCGGTGAAGGGCGGCAGGTCGATGACCCGGGCGCCGGCGGCCTCGACCGCCTCGGCCAGGGACGCGCCGTCCTGACGGGCCTGTTCGTAGCGCTCGACGGCGTCATAGGTCTGGCCGCGCATGGCCTCCTCGCGCAGTTCCTGAACGATGGCCTCGCGGGAGGACGCCAGGGTGGCGGCCTGACCCGCCGTGACGGACTCGACCAGGATCACGGTCCGGCCCAGGCCGCTGCGGACGGGGCCGACGACCGCGCCCTCTTCAGCGCCAAAGGCGGCGGCGGCGATGGCCGGATCGGTAACGGCCGAACGGGCGCGGTTCTCGTATTCCACCGGCTGAACATCGTTGGCCGCGGCCACCGCGGCGGGGGACTGCCCGCCGCGCAGGCCCTGGGCGATGGCGGCGGCGGTTTCCTCGTCGGCGGCGGTCAGGGTGGTGAAGGTGCGGGTCTCGGCCTGGGACAGGGATTCGCGACGGAACTCGAAGCGCTCCTGGATCTGTTCGTCGGTGATCGGCGGCAGATCGGCTTCGGACGCCGGGCTGAACACGACCAGGGAGATGGTGCGGAATTCGGGGCGGCGGAGCTGCTCGGCGTTTTCGTTGAGGTAGGCGGTGAGCTGCTCCTCGGTCGGAGGCTCGGCCTGCCCCGCCATGGCCGGGGTCACGACGAACCAGCTGCCGTCGCGGGTGTGCAGCGACTGGCCGGCGAGCACGGCGCCGTAGATGCGCGGCAGGCGCAGGCCCGCGTAAATGGCCGCGCCATAGTGGTTGGCGGCGAGCTGGTCGCGGATCTCAGCCTCGAAATCGGCCTCGGTCACGTTCTGCTGGGCAAGGGTGGAGGCGTACTGCTGCGGGTCGAACTGGCCGGTGACCTGATTGAAGAACACCGGGAACTCGCGAATCTGGGCCGCGATCAGTTCGGCGCCGGGACGCAGGCCGGAGCGCCAGGCCCACGCCAGGAACCCTTCGGACTCGGCGATGCCTTCCAGAATCTGGAGATGGCCGCCCTGGTCGACGAGATCCTGCATCGTGATGGCCTGGCCGGACTGTTCGCGGAACGCCTCGACCCGCTGATCCACGATGCGTCGATAGTCGAGCTGGCTGATCTCGCGGCTGCCGGCCTTGACCACGGGGCCGTTGCTGCTGCCGCCGCCCAAGAAGTCGGTCGTGCCGACGATCACGAAGCTCAAGGCGATCAGGCCCACGATGATCGGGGCCACCCAGGACTTCGACAGCTTGCGGAACGAGGAGATCATGCGGCGGGGCCCTGGATCACGGAGCGCAAGAGTGCGCAGACTGGCCGTATAGGGGAGGGGGCGGCGGTCCCGCAAGCGGGGAGCCCCTTGGCTTGGCCATAACCCCCGCCTAAACAGCGGTCATGACACATATGAGACCCCTGATCGCCGGGAACTGGAAGATGAACGGGACCGGCGCGGCCCTCGATGAGGCGAAGGCGCTGGCCGCCGCCCTGAAGGCCGAACCCGCCGCCGCCCGCGTGGCCCTGTGCCCGCCCGCGACCCTGATCGAGCGCCTGGCCCGGGCCGTGGAGGGCTCGGCCGTCGAGGTCGGCGGGCAGGAGTGCCATGCGGAGGCCTCGGGCGCCTTCACCGGCGACGTATCGGCGGCGATGCTGGCGGATGCGGGCGCGGGCCTGGTGATTCTGGGCCATTCGGAGCGGCGGGCCCTGCACGGCGAAACCGACGCCGACGTGGCGGCCAAGGTGGAGGCGGCGCTGGCGGCCGGGCTGGAGCCGGTCATCTGCGTCGGCGAGACCCTGCAGCAGCGCGAGGCGGGCGAGGCCGTGGCGGTCGTTCAGGCGCAGGTCGCAGGCTCTCTGCCCAAGTCACTGAATGGAAAAGACTTTGCCGTCGCCTATGAGCCCGTCTGGGCCATCGGCACGGGGCTGACCCCGACGGTGGAGCAGATCGAGGAGGTCCACCGGGCGGTGCGGGCGGCGATGGTGGCGCGGCTCGGCGAAGCCGGCCGCGCGGCGCCGATCCTGTACGGCGGGTCGGTCAAGCCGTCGAACGCCGCCGAGATCCTGAAGACGCCCGAGGTGGGCGGGGCGCTGGTGGGCGGGGCCTCCCTGAAGGCTGGAGACTTTCTGGGCATCATCCGGGCGGCGTGAGCACCCCCGGATTTCGGACTCTGGACCCAAAAAACAGAGTCCGAATAGTACGAATTGTCCGAAATCGGCTCCGCCGGGTCCTGATGGCCAACCATTGTAAGGGCGCCGGGAGGGCGTGGGCGAAACCAGAAATCAGCCCGCCTTCTCCGCCGCCTTGGCCGCGTTCCACAGGGCGTCCATTTCGGCCAGGTCCGACTGGTCCGGCGTGCGGCCGTCCTTCGCCAGTTCGGCCTCGATGAAGCCGAAACGGCGGATGAATTTGGCGTTGGCGCCCCGCAGGGCGTCCTCGGGCTCCACCTCCAGCTTGCGGGCCAGGTTGGCCACCACGAACAGCAGGTCGCCCATCTCCTCACGGGCCTTGTCCAGATCGCCCGCCGCGATCTCGGCGCGCAGCTCGGCCACTTCCTCGTGCAGCTTGTCGAACACCTCGTCGGTGGAGGGCCAGTCGAAGCCGACGCGGCCCGCCCGCTTCGTCAGCTTGGCGGCGCGGGCCAGGGCTGGCAGGCCCACGGGCACGTCGTCCAGCACCCCGTGCTGGGCCCTGGCCACCCGCTCTCCGGCCTTGATGTCCTCCCAGCGCGCCTTCTGGGAGACGGCGTCCGTCTTTGCGGCCTCGTCGCCGAAGACGTGGGGGTGGCGACGCTCCAGCTTGTCGGCCATGGCGACGACCACGTCGTCGAAGGCGAACAGGCCCTGCTCCTCGGCCATGCGGGCGTGGAAGACGACCTGGAACAGCAGGTCGCCCAGCTCGCCCTTCAGATCATCCAGATCGCCGCGCTCGATGGCGTCGGCCACTTCATAGGCTTCCTCGATGGTGTAGGGGGCGATGGTGGCGAAGGTCTGGGCCACATCCCACGGACAACCGCCGTCGGGGTCGCGCAGGCGCGCCATGATCTGGATCAGGCGGTCGATGGGGCGGGGTTCGGTCATGGCGAGGGCTTATCGTGCTGGGCTCGCCGCATCCAGAGCGGCGCGGATCTCGGCGTGGCGGGCCTGGGTCAGGGGATAGCGGTAGAGCGCCCAGGCGCCGAGCATCAGGCACAGGGCCGGCAGACCCGCGAACATGACCTGCAGCCACATGAGGGCGGCGGGGCTGTTGTTCTCCACCAGCGCCGGATTGAAGCCTGAGAACTGCAGGCCGGTGAAGGTCAGCACCGACACTGCATAGCCCAGCTTGGAGGTGGCGGTCAGGATCGAGAACAGCAGGCCGGTGCGGTCCGCGCCCTGCTCAAGCCTCACTTGGTCGGCCACGTCGGCCATCATGGCCCGAAGCAGCAGGTCGCCCGAGGCGAAGGCCAGACCCACCAGCGCCACCATGATGGCCGCCATGATCAGGGGCGAGACGCCAAGGGCCGTGGCCAGAACCGGCGCCCCGAAACTGGCCAGCAGCAGGGTCACGGCGAAATAGACGCAGGCCAGAATCAGGGCGGCGTGCTTGCCCAGCCGAACCGCCAGGGCGCTCCAGACGGGGGCCCCGATCAGCCCGGCCACGAAATAGACCAGCAGCAGGATCGAGGTCTGGGCCCGCTCGAAGCCCTGAACCGCCTCGAAGAAGTAGAAGAACAAGGCGCCGACCACGCCGCGGGCGATGCCCAGCATCAGGTCCGCGCCCAGCAGGCGCTGCATCACCGGCAGTTTGAACAGGCTCAGATAGGCGAAGCGCGAGGCGGCGTCGGCGGGCGGGCCGGGGGGCGGCTCAGGCGTGAAGGCGAAGGTGATGGCCAGGGTCACGGGCAGGGCGATGATGATGAACCATCCCTGCCAGCGCACGGCGGCGGCGTAGTCGCCCCAGCCCATGGACTGGACCAGCACCGGGATCAGCAGCACGGTCAGCACGCCCACGATGTTGGCGGTCTGCCACCAGCCGTAGATGCGCGAGCGCTGGTCGTAATCGGACGACAGGGCCGAGGCCCAACTGATCTGCGACAGGATGCTGACCGAGAAGCCCAGCGACATGATGATCAGCCACAGGGCCAGATAGCCGCCGCCGGCGCCCGGCCGGACCATGAACAGCATGGCCACCGCCAGCATAAGCACCGGCGCGGCCAGACCCATCCACAGACGATAGCGGCCGAAGCGGCTGTGGGTGCGGTCGATGACCATGCCCAGCGCCGGATCGACGAAGATGTCGGCCATGCGGATGACCAGGAAGATGATCCCCACCAGGGCCAGATCGACACCCACATGGCTGGCGTAGAACTCGGGCAGGGTCACATAGACCGGCAGACCCAGCGCCGCGTAGGGCAGGCAGGCGGCGGAGAAGGCGGCCAGCACGCCGTTGCTGCGGCGCGGGGCGCGGACGGGCGATGAAGCGGCCGGCGAGGCGGCGGGCTGGGTCATGGGTGACGCCTGAGACGGCCGCTGAGTCGCGGTCTCCGGCATCTGACCGCCGCGCATGATCCTCGGCAAGCGGCTTGCGGGCGGGCGCGGGCTGATCGAATGTAGCGGCATGACCGCTTCGCGTCTGATCCTGACCCTGTTGATGGCCCTCGCCCTGGCCACGACGGCCCGCGCCCAGGCCCCGGACGATCCCTGCTGGGTCGATCTGGACGCCTTCAGCGACGCGGCCGTGGCCAACGGGCAGTCGGTGCTGAGCCTGGAATGGGCGCCCTTCGCGGGGATAGAGACGGGGTGGGAGACCTATACGCCGCTGATCCAGCAGGAGCTGGCGACCGTCTGTTCACCCGGTTCGCCCGGGTTCGCCGCGGCCCTGGCCGCGTTCCAGACGCGCTACGCCCTGGCGCCCACCGGCGTGTTCGATGCGGCCACGTTCCAGGTGTTTCGCGGCGTCTGGCAGGAGCGGCGGCCGTTCGTCATGGCGCGGGTGGCGGGGGAATGCCCCGAACCGCCGCCGATCAACACCTGGGCCTATCTGCTGCCCGAGGAAGAGCACGCCGACCGCATCACCCGCATGCTGCGCCGGGACGTGCTGGAGGCCTACCGCCGCATGGCCGCCGCCGCCCGGGCCGAGGTTCCGGAGATCGCGGCCGACCCCGAGCTGCTGCAGATCTTTTCCGGCCTGCGCGACCCGGCCGCCGACGCCGCCCGCTGCGCCGTGGAGGGCAATTGCGACGGGCTGCGGCGCGCGGTCTGCTCGCCCCACCGGACCGGCACGGCCATCGATCTCTATGTGGGGCACGCCTTCGGCTTCGGCGTGGACTCCACCGACGCCTACAACCGGCTGCAGCAGAGCCGGGGACCGACCTATCGCTGGCTGGTGGCCAACGCCCGCCGGTTCGGCTTCGTGCCCTATGTGTATGAGCCGTGGCACTGGGAATGGGTGGGGCCTTGAGCCGTCCTTCTCACATTGGGAGAAGGGGGAACCCGCGCATCGGCGTGCGTAGCGCGACGATCCGCGCGCGGGGGATGAGGGCCGTCCGGCCAGGTCGTAGAGAGCCGACCCTCACCCTGCGCGCGAAGCACGGATGCTGGCGCACCCGTGCGCGCAACCCTCTCCCAATGGGAGAGGGACGACGGTGATCCGCCCCCTCACTGCGGGCGAAAGGGATTTGGCCGAGGAGGTGTTCGGCGACGCCCTGGCGCTCGATCCGATCCGCATCGTGGGATCGCCTTTGCCGCGCGCCTTCGTGCCGGGCCGCTGGTTCGGGCGAGACTGGATCGTCTGGCCGCGCCGGGGGCTGCCCGACGACATGGCCGCCGCGCCGGTGAAGATTCAGGCCACCTTCATCCATGAGCTGGTGCACGTGTGGCAGGCGCAGCAGGGGGTGAATCTGCTGCTGGCCAAGCTGAAGGCCGGGGACAGCCGCGCCGCCTACGCCTATCCGCTGGAGCCGTGTGCCTGGGGCGGGCTGAACATCGAACAGCAGGCCTCGGCGGTGGAGCACGCCTTCCGCCTCAGCCGGGGGCAGACCGCGCCCGCGCGCGCCGCTTTTTACCGCGCCATGGTCCCGTTCCCGGCCTGCGGCATGGGCGGCGGGGGTGGTTTGAACCGCGTCTGACGCATCTTTTCTGACGGGGACGGGTTGAAACGGGGGAGGCAGGCGACCAAATCGGCAACTGATACGGTTGCAATATCGCCGGCCGGTTCATTCCAGACAGGGAGTTCCCCCCATGCCCAAGGTTCTCGTGCTTTATCATTCCACCTACGGCCACGTTGAGAAGATGGCCGAAGCCGTCGCCGAAGGGGCGCGCCAGGTCGAAGGCGCCCAGGTGGACATCAAGCGCGTCCCTGAACTGGTCCCCGAGGAGCTGGCGAAGAAGTCCGGCTACAAGCTGGACCAAGCTGCGCCCATCGCCACCATCGACGAGCTGAGCGACTACGACGCCATCATCATCGGGGCCGGGACCCGGTTCGGCACGGCCGCGTCGCAGCTGCGCAATTTCCTCGACCAGACCGGCGGCCTGTGGGCCAGCGGGGCGTTCACCGGCAAGGTCGGCTCGGCCTTCACCTCCACCGCCTCGCAGCACGGCGGCCAGGAAACCACCCTGATCGGCATGATCCAGACCCTGCTGCACCACGGCATGGTGGTTGCGGGCCTGCCCTACGCCTGGCAGGGCCAGCTGCGTCTCGATGAAGTGACCGGCGGCAGCCCCTACGGCGCCACCACCATCACCGGCGGCGACGGCTCGCGCATGCCCAGCGACAATGAGCTGGAAGGCGCCCGCTGGCAGGGCCGCTATGTGGCCGAGACGGCGAAGAAGCTGCACGGCTGAGAACTTTCGGCGCGTACGGGGGAGGGGGTCAGCCGGCCTTCTTCCTCGGCGCGGCCTTCTTCGCCGGCGCCTTTTTCGCGGGCGCGGCCGAGCCCTTGAGGCTGTTCTTCAGCGCCTCCATCAGGTCGATGACGTTGGTTTCGTCGGGCTCGGGCGAGGCCACCAGCTTCTTGCCCTTTGTCCTGGCGTTGATCATCTCGCGCAGGGCGTCGTCGTATCCGTCCTTGAACTCGGCCGGATCGAAGTCCGCTTCCTTCTGGCCGATGATCTTGTGGGCGATCTCGATCATGTCCTTGTCGGCTTTCACCGTCGGGATGTCGTCGAAGAAGTCGGCCGCGTCGCGCACCTCGTCCTGGGCCCGCAGGGTGTAGGCGACGATGCCCTTGTCGCGCACCTCCAGCGCCACCTGACGCTCCTTGCCGCGCAGCACCAGACAGCCCAGCGCCACCTTGCCCGCCTTCTTCATGGCCTCGCGGATGACCGAGAACGCCTCGGCGCCGTCCTTGTCGGGGACCATGTAATGGGGCGTGTCCCAGTACAGGCGGTCGATGTCCTTCTCGTCCACGAAGCGGTCGATGCTGATGGCCTTGGTGCTCTCCAGCTTGACCTTGTCGAAGTCGGCGTCGTCGAACAGGACGTATTCGTCCTTCCTGACCTCATAGCCCCGCACCAGATCCGACCGCTCCACCGGCCCGGTGTCCGGGTCGGTCGGCACCATGCGGATACGGTTATTGGTCTCGGGATTGATGAGGTGAAAGCGGATGTCGTTGGCCGAGGTGGTCGCCGTGAACAGCGACACCGGACAGCTGACCAGCGACAGCTTCAGGCGGCCTTGCCATGTGGGTCTCGCAACCATCGTTCAGCCCTTCTTCAAGGCGGATTGAACGTGCGGCGACGCTTCGGGTTCAGCGGACGCGAAAAAGCCCCGCCGCATCGCTGCGACGGGGCCGTTCCGTTGACGCCGAGTCTTACTGGAACAGACCCACGATGACGGCGGTGATCAGGCCGGTGGCGACGGCGGTCAGGACCACGTCATTGTCGACCCGGCTGTACTGATAGCCATAGGGCGGAGCCTGCAGGCCGTAGCGGCGGTGATCGACCGCATAGCGGCTGTGGCGATAGGACGGCGGCAGGGTGTAGCCGGCCTGCCAATGGCGCTGCTGATAGCCGTAGGGCCGTTGGTAGGCGCCGGCGCTGTAGCGACGCTGGGCCATCATGCGGGCGTGGGCGCGGTGCTGCTGTTGCAGACGACGTTGCTGCTGCTGCTGCATCTGGCGCTGACGCTGCAGCATGGCGCGCTGTTGTTCGGCGTAGCGGCGGTCATGGCGGGCGTCCGGGCGACGGTCGTCACGGCGATCATAGCGATCGTTGCGATCGTGACGACGTTCATAGCGGTCGTTACGGTCGCCGCGGTCGTGGCGCTGTTCATAGCGATCGCCGCGGTCAGGACGCGACTGGGCTTCGGCGGCGGAGGCCACGCCCAGCGAACTGGCGGCGATGACGGCGGCGACGGCGGCGGTGAGAGCCTTGTTCTTCATGGGGTTCTCCTGTTCGACGGGTGTGTCGATTGCCCCCACTCTAGCGACCCGCCGCTGAGCCTGTTCTGAACGGCGCTGGTCAGGCGGGGTTCATCCCGCCCACGCCATTCCGGCGCCGTCTTGACGGTGCTTGCATAACGCCGTCTGATCCTGCGGGAGGGGGAGAGGTCATCACACAGTTCGCCACACCCGCGTCTCACGTCGGCCTTCTTCAGGAAGGCTATGCCGCCCTGAGGGCGGGCGATCATGCCCGGGCCCGGACTGTGCTGGAGCGCGCGGTTCAGGCCGCGCCCAACGACATGAACGGCCTCTACGGCCTGGCCCTGGCCTGTCTGGCCCTGGGCGATCAGCCGGCCAAGCTGGCGGCCCTGGACCGGTTGCTGGACGTCGATCCCCGCAACATGCGGGCCCTGATCATGAAGGGCGACCACTACGCCGATGTGGGCGACGATCGCGCGGCGTCGGCCTTCTATGGCGAGGCTCTGGCCGTGGCGCCGCCCGACCTGCCGCCGGATCTGATGCGCGAGGCCCAGCGCGCCCACGCCCGGCAACAGACATACGCCGCCGCCTTCGAAGCCCGCCTGCGCGAGGCGCTGGCGCGGAGCGGCATGGAGGGGGCGTCGGGACGGTTCGCCCGCTCCATCGACATCCTGACCGGTCGTCGCCAGCCCTATGTTCAGGAGCCGCGCACCTTCCTCTTCGCCGAACTGCCGCAAGTCCAGTTCTACGAGCGCGACCAGTTCCCCTGGATGGACCGGCTGGAGGCCGCCACCGACGCCATCCGCGAGGAGCTTGCGGCCGTCATGGCCGACCCCGCCAGCTTCGCCCCCTATGTGGAGGGCGAGAAGGACCGCCCCGGCGGCGATTACCACGGCATGCTGGGCAATGCGGACTGGAGCTCGTTCTATCTCTGGAAGGACGGCGCGCCGGTGGAGGCGAACGCGGCGCGTTGCCCGCGCACCCTGGAGGCGCTGGAGGACGCGCCCCTGAGCCGCACGCCGGGACGCACCCCGTCGATCCTTTTCTCGATGCTGAAGCCGGGCGCGCGGATCCCGCCCCACACGGGCATGGTGAACACGCGGCTGATCTGCCACCTGCCGCTGATCGTCCCGCCCGGCTGCGGCCTGCGCGTGGGCAACGACACCCGCGAGTGGGTCGAGGGCAAGGCCTGGGCGTTCGACGACACCATCGAGCACGAAGCCTGGAACACCAGCGACCAGACCCGCGTCATCCTGCTGTTCGACATCTGGCGGCCGGAGCTGACCGAGGACGAGCGGCGGCTGGTCAACGCCATGTTCGCCGCCATCGACGACGAGGGCGGCGGCCGGTCCTGGGGGACCTGACTCAGGCGCCGATGAAGGGCAGGCCGTCGCCTGTGGGCGGCTCGCCGTCGCCGGCGCCCAGAGCGCGCTGCATGAAGATCACGTCGCGCCAGCCGTCCAGCTTCCAGCCCGCAGCGCGAAAGGCGCCCGCGTGGGTGAAGCCGCAGCGTTCGTGCAGGCGGATGGAGCCGGTGTTCTCTGCGTCACCGATGACGGCCACCATCTGGCGCAGGTCCATGGCCTCGCACCGCGTGATCAGGGCGTTCAGCAGGGCGGCGCCGACGCCGCGCCCCTGGTGGTCCGGCTCCACATAGACCGAATCCTCCACCAGCCAGCCATAACCCGCCCGCATGCGGAAGGGCCCGGCGTAGGCGTAGCCGGCGAAGACGCCGTCAATTCCGGCCGTCAGCCACGGCAGGCCCAGATCCCGGATGCGCGCGAACCGGCCGGTCATTTCGGCATGGTCCGGGGGGTCGTATTCGAAGCTGCCGGTTCCGGTGCGGACGCTGTGGCCGTATAGGGCCGTCACGGCGGGCAGGTCGCCCGCCGCCGCGTCGCGGATGATCAGGCCCGTTCCCATCCCCGCTCCACCGACCACAGGGCGAAGGCGTAGTCGAAGGCGATCTCCTTGAGGAAATCGAACCGGCCCGAGGCGCCGCCGTGCCCGGCCTCCATGTTGATCTTCAGCAGGATGGGATCGCCCGAGGTGGTGAACTCGCGCAGCTTGGCCGCCCACTTGGCCGGCTCCCAGTAGGTCACGCGCGGGTCCGACAGGCCGCCGGTGGCCAGCACGGCGGGGTAAGGGGCCGCCGTCACATTGTCATAGGGGCTGTAGCTGGCGATGTAGTCATAGGCCGCCTCGTCCTCCAGCGGATTGCCCCACTCGGGCCACTCCGGAGGGGTCAGGGGCAAGGTGACGTCGCTCATGGTGTTCAGCACGTCCACGAACGGCACCGCGGCGATGATGCCTGTGTAGAGCTCGGGCCGCAGATTGATGATCGCGCCCATCAGCAGGCCCCCGGCCGAGCCGCCGTAGGCCACCACCTTCGCCGGATCGCCATAGCCGTTGGCCAGCAGGTGGTCGGTCACCGCGTTGAAGTCGGTGAAGGTGTTGATCTTCTTGTCCGTGCGGCCGTCCAGGAACCAGCCCCAGCCCTTTTCCGTACCGCCCCTGATGTGGGCGGTGGCCCAGACCCAGCCGCGATCCACCAGCGACAGGTTGCGGATCGAGAAGCTGGGATCCATCGACATGCCGTACGAGCCGTAGCCGTAGACCATGAGCGGCGCCGAGCCGTCGATGGGCGTGTCACGGCGGGCCAGGATGGTGACGGGCACCTGCTCCCCGTCCGGCGCCGTGGCGAACAGGCGGCGGGCCACATAGTCCTCGGGGTTGTGGCCCGAGGGGATTTCCTGGGTCTTGCGCAGCACCTTCTCGCGCGTGGCCATGTCGTAGTCGAAGGTCTGGGTCGGGGTGGTGGGCGAGGTGTAGACGTAGCGCAGGGTGGTGGTGTCGAACTCGTAGCCGCCCTGGACGCCCAGTACATAGGCTTCCTCCGGCTGGACGATCTCGTGTTCGCTCAGGTCGTCCTTGCGGGTGATGACCAGGCGGGTGTTGGCGTTGACCCGCTCGCGGCGGACCAGGTGGTTCTCGAACGCCGTGGTCTCCATGACATAGGTGCCCGGGCGGTGCGGCTTCCACTCGGTCCAGTTGGCGGCGGAGGGATCGTCCTCGGGCGCCCACATCAGCTTGAAGTCGATGGCGCCGTCCGCATTGGTCAGCACCACGAAGCGGTCGCCCCAGTGCTCCAGATCATAGCGCACGCCCACACGGCGCGGCTCGACCACGCGCGGTTCGGCGGTGGGATCGGCGGCGGGGATCAGGCGGTATTCGCTGGTTTCCTGGTTCTGGCTGGCGATGCCGATGTAGGCGCCGGACCGGGTGGTCCACACGCCGATGAACATGCCGGGGTCGGCTTCCTCATAGACCAGCACATCCTCGCCGCCGCGCGCGGGGCGGCGGTAAATTTTCGTCGGCCGCCCGTTCTCGTCGCGGAAGGTCCAGAACAGCCATCGGGAGTCGGGCGAGAAGGTGAAGTCGCCGGTGGAGCTCTCGACCGATCCCGCCAGAACCTCGCCCGTGGCCAGATCCTTGACCTTGATGACGTAATATTCCGAGCCCTGCGCATCCTCGGCCCAGGCGTAGAGGGCGTGGTCCGGGCTGTGCTCGGCGCCGCCCACGTCATAGTAGTCGTGGGGCTGGGCCAGAGCGTCCACGTCGATCAGGATCTGCTCGCCGTCCTCGCGTCCGCGCGGCCGACGGGCGTGCAGCGGATGCTGGGCCCCGATCTGGTACCGGGTGTAGTATTCCCAGTCGCCGTCGGGGGCGGGGACCGAGCTGTCGTCCTCCTTGATGCGGCCCTTCATCTCCTCGAACAGGGTGTTCTGGAGGTCTTCGGTGGAGGCCAGCATGGCGCGGGAATAGGCGTTCTCGGCGTCCAGATGCTCGCGGATGTCGGCGCGCAGCACCGACGGGTCGCGCATGACCGCCTGCCAGTTGTCGTCCTTCATCCAGAAGTAGTTGTCGGTCCGGGTGCGGCCCAGTTGGGTGATGCTGTGGGGGTCACGGCGGGCGACGGGCGGCTGGGGCATCGAAACTCCGGATTGCTGGCGGGCCAGGACAGGGCCGCCCGAGGCGGCGAGGGTCGCCGAGGCGGCGACGGACACGATCATTTGACGGCGGTTCATCCGCGATTCCCCGAACTGGACAGCCCTATTGGCGCCGCGACCTTGTGCCTGACTTCGTCGGGCCGTCAAATGGCGATGCGCATCATTGAGGAGAGTTCATGTTCGCCGAAGCCGTGACCTGGGATCTGACCGTGTCGCTGATCAATGCGACGGTCCAGCTGGACCAGCCCCAGGGCGACGGCACGCGCACCGTGGGCACCGGGTTCCTGATCGACGCGCCGCGCGCCGACGGCACGCCGCGGGTGGTTCTGGTCACCGCCCGCCACGTCTTCAACCGCATGCCGGGGAATGACGCCCGCATCGGCTGGCGCGTGCCGCTCAGTGACGGCAGCTGGCGTTTCACCCCCGCGCCCCTGACCATCCGGGACGGGGAGGGGGAGCCCTTGTGGATCAGCCATCCGGACCACGACGTGGCGGTGATGAGCATCGAGGCGCCCGAAGCCTTCGCCCGCGCCGCCATTCCCCTCGGCTGGATGGCGGACGGCTACACCTTCGCCCGGTTCGACGTGGCCCCGGGCGACGAGATGATGTCGCTGGGCTTTCCGCGCGGCCTGTCGGCCAACCGGGCGGGGTTCCCGATCCTGAGGGTGGGACGGATCGCGTCCTATCCGCTGTCGCCGGTCGTGGCCTTTCCGACCTTCCTGGTGGATTTCACAGTGTTTCCCGGCAACTCGGGCGGACCCGTCTTCATGACCGGCGCATCCCGGCGCAGGCCCGGCGTGCCCGAACCGGAGCACCCCTTCATCGCCGGCGTGCTGACCCAGCAGGTTGAGATGGACAGCGAGCGTCTGGGAATCGGGGTGGTGGTTCACGCCAGCTACATCCGCGAGACCATCGAGCTGCTGAACCAGGCGGAGCGCGAGGCGGCGGAGGCCGAGGCCGAGGCCGCGGCCATCGCGGCGGAGTAGGGCTGAATCAAAAACGCCGGGCCCTTTCGGACCCGGCGTTCCTGAACCGTCGCCGAGGCGTCGATCAGCAGCTGTAGTACATGTCGAACTCGACGGGGTGCGGGTGCAGTTGCAGCCGCTCCACCTCTTCCATCTTCAGCTCGATGTAGCTGTCGATGAAGTCGTCATCCATGACGCCGCCCTTCTTGAGGAAGTCGCGGTCCTTGTCGAGGTTCTCGAGCGCCTCGCGCAGCGAGCCGCAGACCTCGGGGATGGAGCCGCGCTCCTGCGGGGGCAGGTCGTACAGGTTCTTGTCGGCGGCCGCGCCCGGATCGATGCGGTTCTCGATGCCGTCGAGGCCCGCCATCAGCAGGGCGACGAAGGTCAGGTAGGGGTTGCCCATGGGATCGGGGAAGCGGGCTTCGATGCGCTTGGCCTTGGGCGAGGACACCCACGGAATGCGGATCGAGGCGGAGCGGTTGCGGCTGGAGTAGGCCAGCTTCACCGGCGCTTCATAGCCGGGCACCAGACGCTTGTAGCTGTTGGTGGTGGAGTTCGAGAACGCGTTGATGGCCTTGGCGTGCTTGATGATGCCGCCGATGTACCAGAGGCACTGTTCCGACAGGCCGGCGTACTTGTCGCCGGCGAACATGGGCTTGCCGTCCTTCCAGATGGACTGGTGCACGTGCATGCCCGAGCCGTTGTCGCCGAACATGGGCTTGGCCATGAAGGTGGCCGACTTGCCGTAGGCCGCCGCCACATTGTGGATGACGTACTTATACAGCTGCAGACGGTCGGCCATGGTCACCAGCTCGGCGAACTTCAGGCCCAGCTCGTGCTGCGCCGGGGCGACCTCGTGGTGGTGCTTCTCGGGCTCCAGGCCCAGATCCTTCATGACCGCCAGCATCTCGCCGCGCAGGTCCTGGCCGGAGTCCACCGGGTTGACCGGGAAGTAGCCGCCCTTGGCGCGCGGGCGGTGGCCCATGTTGCCTTCGGTGTATTCGGCGCCCGTATTGGCCGGAAGCTCGGTGGAGTCGAAGGCGTAGCCGGTCTCATGCGCCGAGGTGGACCAGCGCACGTCGTCGAAGATGAAGAACTCGGCCTCGGGGCCGAAATAGACCTTGTCGCCCACGCCGGAGGACTGGACGTAGGCCAGCGCCTTCTTGGCCATGGAGCGGCTGTCGCGGGAATAGGGTTCGCCCGTGTCCGGGTTCATCACGTCGCAGAACAGGAACATGGTGGTCTGCTGGTAGAACGGGTCGATATAGGCCGTGTCCAGGTCCGGCTTGAGCAGCATGTCGGACTCGTTGATGGCCTTCCATCCGGCGATGGACGAGCCGTCGAACATGGTGCCTTCGTTCAGGAATTCCTCGTCCACCAGGTCGATGTCGAAGGTGACATGCTGAAGCTTGCCTCGGGTGTCGGTGAATCGGACGTCGACGTATTTCACGTCCTTGTCCTTGATCTCCTGGAGGATCTTGCTGGCGCTGCTCATTCTCGTAAGTCCGGGTTTGGGGAGGTTGAAAAGGAAACGGCCGCTCCGGCGAAGGAACGGCCGACGGCGGAAGGTCAGATAGCCTGGGCTCCGGTCTCTCCGGTGCGGATGCGGATGACGTCGGACACATCGGTGATGAAGATCTTGCCGTCGCCGATCTTGCCGGTGCGGGCGGCGGTCTGGATCGCCTCGACCACGGCCGGAGCCATGTCGTCGGGGACCACCACCTCCAGCTTGATCTTGGGCAGGAAGTCGATGACGTACTCGGCGCCCCGGTAGAGTTCGGAGTGCCCCTTCTGGCGGCCGTATCCCTTGGCCTCCAGAACGGTCATGCCCTGAACGCCGATGTCCTGAAGGGCTTCCTTCACTTCATCCAGCTTGAAGGGCTTTATGACGGCTTCGATCTTCTTCATCTTGTCCCCGCAGGGTGGCGTTTCGCCACTCGGCACACGGGTTGATAAGGGACATTGCATTGCACAATAACGCAAGCCTCTTTCGCAGATTTGTCACAGCGTGATGGCGCCATGACCCAGACTAACCATCCGGACCTCTGGCGATCGACGCTACCCCGGCCGGGGGCCGACAGCCACAAGCACAGCCGCGGCCGACTGGGCGTCGTGTCCGGTCCGGCCCTGCGCACCGGGGCCGCGCGGCTGGCGGCGCGGGCAGGGCTTAGAATTGGGGCGGGGCTTGTGAAAGTGTTCTGCCCGCCCGACGCCGCCATGGTCCTCGCGCCGGCGCTGGAGGCCGTCATGCTGGACGTCTTTCACGATGCCGACGAGCTTCAGCGCCTGGCCGCGCCCATGGACGCCATGATCATCGGCCCCGCCGCGGGCCTGACCGACGCCACGGCCGCCAATATCGCCGCGCTTCAGCGCAACGGCGCCGCCCTGGTCATCGACGCCGACGGCCTCAGCCTGTTCGAGGGCCGGGCAGGGGACCTGTTCGCGGGCCTGGACCGCGACGACGTGCTGACCCCGCACGCCGGCGAGTTCGAGCGCCTGTTCCCGGGCCTGCTGGACCAGCACGGCAGGGAAGGGGCCGCCCGCAGCGCCGCCGCGACAGCCGGCGCTGTTGTCGTATTGAAGGGGGCCGACACGGTGATCGCAGCCCCGGACGGACGGCTCTCGGTGAATCGCAACGGCTCGCCCTGGCTGGCCACGGCCGGCACGGGCGACGTTCTGGCGGGCATGATCGGCGGGCTGCTGGCCCAGAAGATGGACAGCTTCGACGCCGCCTGCGCCGCCGTGTGGATGCACGCCGAGGCGGGCCGGGCGGTCGGACCGGGTCTGATTTCAGAGGATCTGCCGGACCGGATCGGGCCGGTTCTGGGCGCGCTGCTGACCTAGAGCTTCATCTCCACGCGCTGGAAAGAGCGAGAGCCGCGACGACGACGCATCACTTCGTGCAGGGAGTCCGCCAGCTTCAGGACCTGATCTTCGGTCATGCGTCCGGCCGCATCCAGCAGCTTCAACCGCAGGGATTCAACCTCTGCGTCGGTGAAGTCTGCCGGTCGATAATGAAACGATTGACCCATCAGATTTTCTCGCGCGACTCCCTGTAGCGCGTGAACGGAGGTCCGGTTCCCCTTGCCATTGCGTCCCGGAACGTCATAGAGGCCACGCCTGCCTCATGCGGATGTGGCGGAACTGGTAGACGCACTGGATTTAGGTTCCAGCGCCGCAAGGCGTGGAGGTTCGAGTCCTCTCATCCGCACCATGGTTTCTGCCGGGGACCGACATGACTGACAGCGGCGACTACGTCTATGACGAGGCCACGGGCGAATGGCTCAGCCCGGAGGACGCGGCCGCGCGTACGGACGCGAACCAGGTCGTCGTCCGCGACGCCGTGGGCAATGCGCTGGCCGACGGGGACAGCGTCACCCTGATCAAGGACCTGGCGGTCAAGGGCGCGGGCCAGACGCTGAAGCGCGGCACGGTCATCAAGTCCATCCGCCTGACCGGCGACGATCAGGAGATCGATTGCCGCCACCCGACCATCAAGGGCCTGGTCCTGCGCGCCGAGTTCGTCAGGAAGGTCTAGACGGAGGGGGCCGGTCCGGCCCTGAATGTCATATCCGTTTATCGCCTAAGATATATTATGCGAAATAGTAGAATGGCTGTTCGCCATTGCCTTCAATTGACAGCGCATGGATCGGCATCAAGGATCACCCCTTCAGTCGGCGCGTTGAGACCGTCTGAGAAGGAAGCGATCATGATCATTCGGTCTGTCCTGGCGGTGCTGTTGCTTGCAGCCTGCACATCCGCCGATCCAGCGCCGCTGCAAACGTCGGCCCTGCCCACGGACGGCCCGCCGCCGGGTGAGCTCGGCTCAGTGGAGCGCGGCGCCGTCTTCGCCCGCGAGCAATGTTCGTCATGCCATACGGTGGGCGCTGACGGTGCGAGCCCGCTGGCGGCGGCGCCGCCCCTTCGCGAGATCAGCCGCCGGTATCCGGTCGAGCAGCTGGAGGAAGCGTTCGCCGAGGGGTTCGTGACCGCGCACTCGACCATGCCGGAGTTCGTCCTGGACGCCGGCCAGAACCGCGATCTGATCGTCTATCTGGCCTCCATCCAGGAAGAGTGACGGCGTCAGGCGGTGAAGGTCAGGGACAGGCCGTCAAAGGCCACATCCACATTGGCGGGCGCGACCGCCTTCAAGGCCGCATAGTCCAGATCCAGATGCAGATTGGTCAGCACTGCGGCCTTCACGCCGGACCGCGCGATCCAGCCCAGGGTCTTGTCCACGTGCGTATGGGTCGGATGCGGCGTCCAGCGCAGGGCGTCGACGATCCAGGTGTCGGCGCGGGCGACCTCGGCCAGCGCCGCGTCGTCCAGATCGGACACATCGGGCGAATAGGCCACGGGACCGATGCGATAGCCGACGCTGTGGATCGGGCCATGCAACTGGTCGAAGGTCATGATCTCCACCGCCCCCCCGGGACCGTCGATGGTGAACGGCGTCCCCAGCGACGGCAGGTCGTGCAGATCGCAGATGGCGGGATAGCCCTCCATCGGCTCGAAGATGTAGCGGAACCGGCCCTCCAGGGTTTCGCGCGTCGGGGCGTCCATCCAGCACGGGATGCGACGCCGGTTGCGCATGGCGAAGACCCGCAGGTCGTCGATGCCGTGGGCCTGGTCGGCGTGGTCGTGGGTGTAGAGCACCGCGTCCAGATGGCGGACCCCGGCGTCCAGCATCTGCTCGCGCAGGTCCGGAGAGGTGTCGACCAGGATGCTGGTGGGCGTCTCCCCTGCCCCATAGCGCTGGACCAGCAGCGAACAGCGGCGGCGCCGGTTGCGGGGATTGCCGGGATCACAGTCGCCCCAGTCGCCGTCGCCGCGCGGGACCCCGCCGGAGGATCCGCACCCCAGGATGGTGAAGACCCAGCGGCCGCTCACGGGCGGGGAATCCGGTCGAACAGGGCGAAGAAGGCGTCGGTGGTGCGCCGCTCGGCCTCGTCACGGCTCCAGCCCCGGATCTCGGCCAGCTTGTCCAGCACATGGCCGATGTAGGCCGGCTCGTTGCGGCGGCCCCGGTGGGGCATGGGGGCCAGATAGGGGCAGTCGGTCTCCACGATGATGCGATCCCCGGGCATGGCGCGGATGACCGCCCGAACATCCTCGGCCGCCTTGAAGGTGGCGATGCCGGAGACCGAGAACCATCCGCCCAATTCTGCCGCGAGTTCAGCCAGTTCCGGACCGCTGGTGTAGCAGTGCATCAGGAATTTGAACGGGCCTTTGGCGTGCTCCTCGCGCAGGATCTCGGCCATCACGTCGTCCGCCTCGCGGGTGTGGACCACCAGCGGCAGGCCGGTTTCGCGGGCGGCGGCCACATGGGCCCGGAAGACCTGGGCCTGCACGTCGCGGGGGCTGAGATCATAGTGGAAATCCAGCCCGCATTCACCAATGCCCACCACCTTTGGGCGGCTCGCAAGATGAATCAAATCATCCGCTATAAGAGACGGATTTTCCTTGGCTTCGTGCGGATGCGTGCCGACCGTGCACCAGATGTCATTATGGGCCATGGCCAAGGCGTGGGTCGCCTCGAAGGTGGAGACCTTGTCGGAAATCTCGACCATCAACGTCACGCCCGCCTCGCGCGCCCGGGCGATGACCGCGTCGCGATCCTCGTCGAACTGGGGCGCGTGCAGGTTCACATGGCTGTCGATCAGCATTCAGGCGGCTCCGATGCGCTGGGCGCGGCCGATCTCGGCCATGGCGGCGGCCAGCACGTCGGCCCGGTCCAGATTGATGCCCGACACCTGATCCGGCATGACGCTGAGGCGGCTCCAGGTCTCGGACCATGCGGCGGCTTCGCGTCCGCTGGAGGTGGCCGCACGGTCCTTGACCGCCGCCATCAGGCGGTCGAACAGACGGTCGAAATTCTCCGCGCCGTCGGCGCCCCGGAACTTGGCCGCCTGCGCGATCTCCTCGGCGATGTCCGCCCGGCCGTCATTGACCCAGCTGCGCGCCAGACGGTCCAGCTCCAGCATCTGGTCGCCCGCCAGCGTCAGGGCCGCGGCGGGCGATCCGGCGGCCATGGCGGCGATGCGGTCCGCCTCCTCGTCGGCCAGACCGGCCTGTCGGCTGACCAGGGCGCTCAGGGCCTCCACGCTCCAGTTGGGGAAGCTCAGCCGGCGACAGCGCGAGCGGATGGTGGGCAGCAGCCGGCCCGGCGCATGGGTGACCAGAAACAGCACGCCCCGCTCAGGCGGTTCCTCAAGAACCTTCAGCAAGGCATTGGCGGCGTTCATGTTCAGATCGTCCGCCGCGTCGATGATCGCCACCCGGTAGCGGGCCCGCGACGGGCTCATGGAGAAGAATTCCGGCAGCTCCCGGGCCTGATCGACCGAGATGTTGCGCTTCAGCTTGGCGCCCTCCCCGGCCCGCTCGAGGATCATCAGATCGGGGTGGGACTGGGCCGAGACCAGCTGGCTGACCGGATCCATGGGCCGCGCGCCCAGCTCGCCCCGCGACGGGTCCGGTTCGGCGCCCAGCAGGCGGCGGGCGGCGCGGTAGGCGAACGTCGCCTTGCCCACGCCCTCGACCCCGGTCAGCATCCAGGCGTGGTGCAGCCGACCGCGCGACAGGGCGTCGGTGAAGGCCCGCTCGGCGTCCTGATGGGGCGCCAGATCAAAGCGGTCACGGGGATGGTCGCTCACGCCAGCCGCTCCCGCACCACGGTCCAGATGCGGTCGAACACGGCGTCCGGCGTGGCGTCGGCGTCGATCATGACGCAGCGTTCGGGGTGGGCCCGGGCGATGGCGGCGAAGCCTTCGCGCAGGCGTTCGTGGAAGGCCGCGCCCTTGCCCTCGAACCGCGCCTCGGCGGCGCCGCGATCGGCCGCGCGGGCCAGACCCGCCGACGCCGGCAGGTCGAAGATCAGGGTCAGGTCCGGCTGGTCCTCGCCCACCACGCCCCGATCCAGAGCCTCGATGAAAGCCGGATCCAGACCACCCGCGGCACCCTGATAGGCGCGGCTGGAATCGGCGAACCGGTCGCTGATGACCCAGGCGCCGCGCGCCAGCGCCGGGCGGATCAGGCGGTCCAGATGGTCGGAGCGGGCGGCGTACATCAGCAGGGCCTCGGCCGTGGGGGTCCAGCGATCGGCGGCGCCGTTGACCAGCACCTCGCGCAGGACCTCGGCGCCCGGCGAGCCGCCCGGCTCGCGGGTCAGCACCACCTCATGGCCGACAGCGCGCAAGGCTTCGGCCAGGCGGCGGGCCTGGGTCGATTTGCCGGCGCCTTCGCCGCCTTCAAGAGTGATGAACCGTCCGCGAGTCACGCCCGCACAATGGCGGGCCTGACGCCTGAGGCAAGCCCGAAGCTGCCTCTATCCCCCGACGATGGCCGCGTCGGCGAATCCGTGGGCGATGACGCCGCGCCGGGCCTGTTCGGCCTGGTTGGGATCGCCCCACGGCCCGACCATGACCCGCCACAGCCGCCGCCCGTTCACATGGACCGAATCCATCCGCGCCCGGTCGCCCAGACGCCGGGTGGCGGCGCGGGCGTTGTTGCGGTCCGCGAAGGAGCCGGCCTGGATCCAGTAGATGCTGGTGGTGGTCGTCGCGGCGGGCGGCGCAACGGCTGCGGGCGCCGGCGCCGAGGCGGTCTGCACCCCGCCCGCCACCCAGCCGCCCTGACGCGGCGCGGGCCCCAGATAGCGCACCCGCACCTGCCCCAGACCGGCGTTCAGCAGGCCCAGCTCCTGGGCCGCGCCGCGCGACAGGTCGATGATGCGGTCGTCCACGAACGGCCCCCGGTCGTTCAGGCGCAGGATGGCGCTGCGCCCGTTGGCCAGGTTGGTCACCTCCACCAGCCCGGGCAGCGGCAGGGTCTTGTGGGCGGCGGTCAGGGCGTTCTCGTCGAACCGTTCGCCGGTGGCGGTGGGGCGGCCGTGAAAGCCCGGCCCGTACCAGGACGCCTGGCCCACTTCCTCATAGTTCGGCTGGTGCGCCGGGTGATACCAGCGGCCCCGGATCTGATACGGGCGCATGGTGCCGCTGACGATGGGCGCGGGATCGCTGACCACGGGCGGCGTCGGCACGCCCCCGCGCGGCAGGTCCCGCCCGCCCGAGGCGCACGCCGCCAGAACCAGCATGGACGCCGCCGCTGCGCCGATGCGCACAGATGGGATGAGCCGTTCCAGCACGCCTGCCTCGTTCAGTGAATTGGGCCTGCATCATCGCCGCGAAATTTTCCGCTTTGGTTAACGCCCCCCTTCCCTGCTATGCACCCCGCGCCGGACAGGTGGCCGAGTGGTTTAAGGCAGCGGTCTTGAAAACCGCCGTAGGTGTGAGCCTACCGTGGGTTCGAATCCCACCCTGTCCGCCATCAGGCTGAAGACAAGAGGACGTCATGGCCGTGAAGTGGTTCTACACCCCGGCCGGGGAGCCGGCGTTCTACCAGTCGGACGAATACATCTGGGACACCCAGGGCAAGACCTGCCTGTACTGGGAGGCCAACGGCTGGTGGTTCCGCATGGACGACAGCGCGCCCGCCTACTTCCTGAAGGGGCCGTGGGTGTTCAACCTGCTGGGCGAGCAGGCCTTCTACACCGGCCAGGACTAAGCTCAGGCCGACAGCGCCCGCTCCACCGCCTGACGGACCTCGTCGGCGGTCGGCGTCGTCGCCGAGGGGAAGGCCGCGATCAGACGACCCTGACGGTCGATCAGCAGCTTGTGGAAGTTCCAGCCGGGCACGGCCTCGTCGCCCATCTCGGCCCGCGCCCACTGATAGAACGGGTGGGCGTCGTCGCCGGTGACCCGGGTGCGGCCCGCCATGGGGAAGGTGACGCCGAAGTTCAGGGTGCAGAACTCACGGATGTCCTCGGCGGTCTCGAGCTCCTGGTTCAGGAAGTCGCCCGACGGCACCCCGACCACGGCGAAGCCCTGCTCGCCATATTCCTCGTAAAGGGTCTGCAGCCCCTCGTACTGGGGCGTGAAGCCGCATTTGGAGGCGGTGTTGACCACCAGCACCACATCCCCCTGGAACGCCGTCATGGGCAGGCTGGGCGTGGACAGGCCGTCGAAGGCGAACCGGTACGCGGTGCCCTCGGGGGCCTGCTCCACCGGCGGCGCGGCGGCGAACAGGGCCTGATGCTCGGCGACGGCGGCGTTGACCGCCTCGGCCGCGGCCAGTTCCTGCTGAGCCTCGGCCGTTTCAGCTTCCGGCGCCGGCTCGGCCCGGCCACAGGCGGCCAGAACAGCGACCAGGGCGATGCCCGTCAGGGAGATGCGCGACATGATGAACCCTCCGTCTTCCTCACAACGATAGGCCCAAATACGCGCCGCGCCCAGAGCTGGACGCCGGACAGGCTCATCCGCCGTAAAGCGTCCGCGCCCGCGCCTCGAAACAGCGGATCAGGGCGTTCACCGCCCGGTCGAAATTGGCGCTCAGCATCATGTCCAGCATGCGCGACTTGAAGGCGAAGTCGATCATGAACTCCAGCCGCGCGCCGTCGGGGTGAGGATGGAACTCCCACCGGTTCTTCAGGTGTTTGAACGGTCCGCGGATCAGGCCCACCTCCACCACATTGAGGTTGGCGTCGCGCCGGACCCAGGTGGAGAACTTCTCCCTCAGCACCGTGAATCCCACCCCCGCCTCAGCGTCCAGCAGGGTCACGCCGGGCCCCTCCTCCCGCTCGTTCCACACGCGCATGGCGGTGACCCAGGGCACGAAGTCGGGATAGGCGCGCACGTCGGCGACCAGATCCAGCAACTGGGCGGGCGTGTAGGGCAGGATGCGGGTGACGCGGTGAACGGCCAAGCGGAACGGCGCCTCAGCGGCCCAGCTGGGCCATGCGCGCGGCCCTGAGCCGGGCGAAATCGTCGCCGGCATGGTGCGAACTGCGGGTCAGGGGCGAGGACGACACCATCAGGAAACCCTTGGCCCGGGCGATGGCTTCATAGGCCTTGAACTCTTCGGGCGTGACGAACCGGTCGATGGGCGCGTGCTTGCGGGTCGGCTGCAGGTACTGGCCGATGGTGATGAAATCCACGCCGGCCGAGCGCATGTCGTCCATCACCTGCATGACCTCTTCGCGGGTCTCGCCCAGGCCGACCATGATGCCCGACTTGGTGAACTGGTTCGGGTCGCGCTCCTTGACCATCTGCAGCAGGCGCAGGCTGTGGAAGTAGCGGGCCCCGGGCCGGATCTTCAGATACAGCCGCGGCACGGTCTCGAGGTTGTGGTTGAAGACGTCGGGCGTGGCGTCGATCATCACCTCGGCCGCCCCGTCCTTGCGCAGGAAGTCGGGCGTCAGGATCTCGATGGTGGTGTTGGGGGCCTGCAGGCGGATCTGGCGCACCACCTCGGCGAAATGGGCGGCGCCGCCGTCGGCGACGTCATCCCGGTCCACCGATGTGATGACCACATGGTTCAGGCCCAGTTGCGCCACCGCCAGCCCGACCTTGCCCGGTTCTTCCGGATCCAGCGGCTGAGGCAGGCCTGTCTTGACGTTACAGAAGGCGCAGGCCCGCGTGCAGGTGTCGCCCATGATCATCAGGGTGGCGTGCTTCTGGCTCCAGCACTCGCCGATGTTCGGACAGGCCGCTTCCTCGCATACGGTGACGAGGCCCTTGTCCTTCACGATGGCCTTGGTGGCGTTGTACTGGCCCGACCCCGGCGCCTTGACCCGCAGCCAGTCGGGCTTGCGCAGGACAGGGCTTTCCGGACGGTTCTGCTTCTCCGGGTGGCGGAGCTCGGACGGCTTCTTGGCCAGGGTGTCGATCAGCGTCACCATCGGTGTGACGGAACTCCTTGCAACGAAGGCGCTATGTCGGGCTTTCGGCCCGCAAAGGCAAGGCCCGCCCCGGTCACGAAGGCTTTCACGTCCCCGGATGTTACAGACCTTTTCAACAGTCTGGCCCGCCTCTAGTTTACGCGACGAAAAGACAGAGGGGCGCCACAGGCCTCCAGGGAGACGTACGCTTGCCGGTTCCGTTTGATGAGAAGGCTGTTCAGCAGTCCATGTTCGACGCCCTGATCGGGGCGCGCGAGCGGTTCGGCGACAAGGAGATCATAGAGGATCAGGACAGGAAGCCCCTGACCTACACCGGGCTGATCCGCGCCGCCTTCGTGCTGGGGCGCAAGATCGCGGCAATGACCGAGCCGGGCGAGCGCGTGGCCATCATGCTGCCGTCCAGCATGGGTGTGGTTGTGACCTTCTTCGCCCTGCACGCCTTCGGGCGGACGCCGGTGATGCTGAACTTCACCTCCGGCGCGCGAAACCTGAAGGCCGCCTGCGCCACGGCCGGGGTCAAGAAGATCCTGACCGCCCGCCGCTTCATCGAACAGGCCAAGCTGGACGATCTGGTGGTGGCGCTGGAGCCCGTCGCCGAGATCATCTGGCTGGATGACATCCGCCAGACCGTCGGGCTTCAGGACAAGCTTTTCGGCCTGATGGCGGGCTTCTTCCCGAAGCGCTTCCGCGCCGAGACCAGCCCGGACGCCGCGGGCGTGATCCTGTTCACCTCGGGCAGCTTCGGCGCGCCCAAGGGCGTGGTGCTGACCCAGGCCAATCTGGTGGCCAACGCCCTGCAGATCGCCTCGCACATCGATCTGGATCCGGACTGGGTGTTCTTCAATCCCCTGCCGACGTTCCACTGTTTCGGCCTGACCGGCGGGGTGATTCTGCCGATGCTGCAGGGTTTGAAGGCGTTCCAGTACCCCTCCCCGCTTCACGCCAAGCAGATCACCGACCTGCTGCCCCAGGTGAACGCCTCGGTGCTGATGACCACCGACACCTTCCTGAACCAGTACGCGCGGGTGGCGGGGCCTGACGATTTCTCGACCATTCAGTTCGTGGTCGCGGGCGCAGAGCGGGTGCGTGACGAGACGCGCGAGATGTTCAACCAGCGCTTCGGCGGTCTGGAGCTGCTGGAGGGCTACGGCGCCACCGAGGCCGCGCCCGTGGTGGCGGTGAACCAGCCGGGCAACAATCATTTCGGCACTGTGGGCCGGATCCTCCCGGGCATGGAGTGGCGGCTGGAGCGTGTCGAGGGCATCGACAAGGGTGGACGCCTGTTCCTGCGCGGACCCAATGTCATGGCCGGCTATCTGTCGCCCGACGATCCGGACTGCCTCGAAGCGCTGCCGGACGGCTGGCATGACACGGGCGATATCGTGGATGTGGACGCCGAAGGCTATGTGCGCATCCTCGGGCGGGCCAAGCGCTTCGCCAAGATCGGCGGCGAGATGGTCAGCCTGACCGCGGTCGAGGGCATCGCCGACGCCGTCTGGCCGGAGGGGCGCCATGCGGTGGTCTCGATCCCCGACAGCCGCAAGGGCGAGCGTCTGGTTCTGGTCACCGACCGGGAGGACGCCGAGGTGGCGCCCCTGGCCGAATGGGCGCGGACCAACGGCGCGCCGGAGCTTGCGGTGCCCAAGCGTATCGTGAAGGTTGGCGAACTTCCGGTGCTGGGCACCGGCAAGACGGACTATGTGGCCATCCAGAAGATGGCGGAGGTTCAATCCAGGGCGGCCTGACCGCCCGTTGGGGGGCAAGACACATGATCAATCAATCGGCTCTGGCGGCATGGTCGCCCAAGGTGCTCAGCATCTTCCGCATCGTGACCGGACTGCTGTTCATCCAGCACGGCACGCAGAAGATCTTCAGCTTTCCGGCCGAGGCCCGAGGCCCCTTCGACCTGATGACCCAGATGGGAATCGGCGGGGTGCTCGAACTGGTCGGCGGCGCTCTGATCATCGTGGGCCTGTTCACCCGCCCGACGGCCTTCATCCTGTCGGGCATGATGGCTGTGGCCTACTGGCAGTTCCACGCCCCGCAGGACATCTACCCGCTGAACAACGGCGGCGAGCTGGCGATCATGTACTGCTTCGCCTTCTTCTACCTGATTTTCGCCGGACCGGGTCCGTGGAGCCTGGACGCCCTCCTGCGCAAACGCGCCTGAGACGGACCCGGCCTCGCGGTCTTCACGGCATCGGTGAAATCCTGAAATGACTTCACCGATGCCGATCGGGCTCTAGCGCAGCGCCTGGTCCAGGTCGGCGATGAGGTCGGCGACATCCTCGACCCCGACGGACAGACGGATCAGGTTGTCAGTCACCCCGCCGGCCTCACGCACCTCTTTCGGCACGCTGGCGTGAGTCATGATGGCGGGGTGGTTCACGAGGCTTTCGACGCCGCCCAGCGATTCCGCCAGGGTGAAGACCTCCACCCGTTCCAGCACTCGCTTCGTGCGCGCCAGATCGCCGTCGATCAGGACGGTCACCATGCCGCCGAACGCGCCGTTCATCTGACGCCTGGCCAGGTCGTGCTGAGGATGGCTGTCCAGCCCCGGATAGATCACCCGCTGCACGCCTGCATGGCTCTCGAGCCAGCGCGCCACAGCCAGGGCGTTCTCGTTGTGCGCTTTCATGCGCAGACCCAGGGTCTTCAGCCCCCGGTTGGCGAGGAAGGCGTCAAACGGCCCCATCACCCCGCCGACCGAGTTCTGCAGGAACTTGATCTGCGTCGCGAGCTCCGGGTTCTTCGTCACCAGGACCCCGCCGATGATGTCGGAGTGGCCATTCAGATATTTGGTGGCCGAGTGCATGACGATGTCGGCGCCGTGACTCAGCGGCTGCTGGCTCCACGGCGTGGCGAAGGTGTTGTCCACCACCAGCAGCAGGCCGTGCGCCTTGGCCACCTTCGACAGGGCGGCGATGTCGGCCAGCTTCATCAGGGGATTGGTGGGCGTCTCGACCCACAGCATCTTGGTCTTGTCAGTGATCGCCGCCTCGACCGCGCTCAGGTCCGACAGGTCCACATAGGCGAAGTCCAGCCCCATGGACCGGCGCCGCACCCGCTCGAACAGCCGCCACGAGCCGCCATACAGGTCGTCGCCCGTGACGATGTGCGCGCCCGCGTCCAGCAGCTCCAGCGCCGTCGACGTGGCCGCCATGCCGCTGGCGAAGGCGAAGCCGTGGGTCCCGCCCTCCAGATCGGCGATGCAGGCCTCAAAGGCCTCGCGCGTCGGGTTCTTGCCCCGGGCGTACTCATAGCCCTTGTTCACCCCCGGGCTTTCCTGGGCGTAGGTGGAGGTGGCGTAGATGGGCGTCATCACCGCGCCCGTGGTCGGGTCCGGCCGCTGCCCCGCATGGATGGCGCGGGTGGAGAAGCCCTGGCTGTTCTTCCGAGATGTCATTGTGTGATCCCTACCCTGGGGGGCGGCCGATGTTTCGAGCGAAAAATTGGGATGATCGCGTGAACACGTCGTCCCACTGATCTGAGTTCATGATGTGGCGTGCGCCGCGAATGACTTCCAGACGCACGGGGACGTCGGCGTTGCGCAGATGGTCGACCCAGCGGCGGGTGCCGGCTGACGGGATATGGTCGTCTCGCTCCGCCTGAAGGATCATGACCGGAATGCGCCGTCGGGGCGGGCGCGGCACGTACACGCTCCACCCGCCCGCGACGCCGATCGCCGCCGCAGCGCGGCTGCGGCCCAGGGCGCTGTCGACCGCCACATAGGAGCCGAGCGAATAGCCCATCAGCCCGACACGCTCAGCCGGAAGGCCATCCGCGATCAGCCACTCCACGGCGTCAGATGCGGCCTGACGCCAGGCGTTCATGACGGACTCCGGCCTGACGCCGTCGTCGGGCGCGGCGTCATAATAGACAGGCACGATGACCACATAGCCGTCAGCAGCGAACTGCCGGGCCAGGCGCAGATAGGCCGGTCCGACGCCCCCCGACCCATGCATGAAGGCGATTCCCGCGCCGCGCCCGGCTCCCGCAGGACGGTAGACCGCCGCCCGGATCGTGGTCCCGCCGCTTTCATAGGTGACCGGCTCTCCGACCGCCTCCTGACGAGCAAGGACCGGGGCGGCCAGAAGGCTCGCCGCAGTCCCGCCCGCCAGTGCGCGACGCGTGAGCATGTCAACGATTCAGGCTCAGGTGATTGATCAGGTCGGTGCGGGTGATCAGTCCGACGAATTTCTCGCCGTCCAGCACGATGGCCACCCTGTCCCGGTCGAAGATGGGGATCAGGGCGTCCAGCGGTTCGCTGACCTGAAGCGTGTCCAGATCGCGGATCATCACCTCCCCGACGGTCTTCTTGAACCGGGCTTCGCGGGTGATCTCGTCGGTGTTCAGCACATGGACGATATCGCTCTCGTCCAGGATGCCCACCAGACGGCCGTCCACGATCACGGGCAGCTGGGACACGTCGGCGCCGCGCATGCGCTTGAAGGCGGTATCCAGGGTGTCGTCGGCGCCGATGGCCACCACCGCGCCCTCTTCGTACTTGCGGGTGATGACGTCGGACAGGTCGCCGTGCATTTCGCGCTCGGTCAGGCCCTGATCGGCCAGCCAGGCGTCGTTGTAGACCTTGGACAGGTATTTGGCGCCGGTGTCGCACACGAAGCTGACCACCCGCTTGGGCTCGGTCTGCTCGCGGCAATAACGCAGGGCCGCGGCCAGCAGCGTGCCGGAGGACGACCCCGCCAGCACGCCTTCCTTGAGCAGCAGTTCGCGCGCCGCCGCGATGGCCTCGGTGTCGGGGATCGAATAGGCCTTGGCGATCTCGGTCATGTCGGTGGTGTCGGGCACGAAATTCTGGCCGATGCCCTCGACCGCGAAGCTGCCCTCGGGGCTCGGCACGCCGTCATTGACCAGCCCGGCCAGCACGGAGCCCACCGGGTCGGCCAGAATCATTTCGGTTTTCGGCGACACCGAATGCAGGAACTGCCCCACCCCGGTGATGGTGCCGCCCGAGCCGATCCCTGTGACGACCGCGTCAACGTCGTGGCCCATCTGCTCCCAGATCTCCGGGCCGGTGCTGAGGCGGTGCGCCTCGGAATTGGCCTTGTTGGCGAACTGGTTGACGTAGAAGCCGCCGGGCAGTTGCTGGGCCAGACGCTCGGCCATATCGGTGTAATATTCAGGATGGCCGTGGGGCACATCCGAACGGGTCAGGCGAACATCCGCGCCCATGGCCCTGAGATGCTGGATCTTTTCGCGCGACATCTTGTCGGGAATGACCAGCAGGACCTTGTAGCCCTTCTGGGTCCCGACCAGGGTCAGGGCCAGGCCCGTATTGCCCGCCGTGGCCTCGACAATGGTGCCGCCGGGCTTGAGGAAGCCCTCCTTCTCGGCCGCCTCGATCATGGCCAGGGCGATGCGGTCCTTGATGGAGCCGCCGGGGTTCTGGCTCTCCATCTTGAGGAACAGCCGGCACTTGCCGGTGTCGATGCGGGTGACTTCCATCATCGGGGTCTTGCCGATGAGATCGAGCAGCGACCCGGCGGGGCGGGTGAGGACGGGCGTTTCCGGTAGCGACATGCGCTGATGAACTCCTGAACGGGATTTTGGCCCGGAAGCTGATCGGGCGGCGCCGCCGCGTCAAGCGCGGCGGGTCAATGCGTGTGCCTAAACGCGATTCCCGCGTTAAGGAGGGACCATGGCCAAATCCCCTCGCCGGCCCGCCGGCCTTCCCGACAAAAACACCCTGCTGCAATTCCTGCGTGAGGCGGGCGAGGCCGAAAAGGCCGACATCGCCCGCGCCTTCGGGCTGAAAGGCGTGGAGCGCCGGGCCCTGCGCGAGATGCTGAAGGAGCTCGAGGCCGAAGGGCAACTGGGCAAGCGCGGGCGCAAGGGCTTCGCTGAGGCCGGGGCCATGCCCCCGGTAGGGGTGGCCGACGTGGTGGAGCGGGACGCCGACGGCGATCTCTTCGTGCGCCTGACCAAGGGCGGCGAGGACGCGCCCCTGGCCCTGCTGCTGCCGGGCGAGAACGAGCGCGGCGCCGCGCCGGGGCTGGGCGACCGGCTGCTGGCGAAGTTCGAGAAGGAGGGCGACCAGTGGACCGCCCGCATGATCAAGAAGCTGGGCCAGAGCGCCCACCGGCTTCTGGGCGTGGTGCGAAAGGGCGGCCGCGAGACCCGCATCGAGCCGGTGGACCGCAAGGTGAAGGACTTTCTCGTGCTGTCGAAGCTGGAGGCCGAGCCCCTGCGCGACGGCGATCTGGTGCTGGCGGCGCTGGAGAAGTCGGAACGCCGCCACGGCCCCAAACAGGGCAAGGTGCTGGAGATCGTGGGCCGCGAGGACGACCCCCGCGCCGCCTCCCTGCTGGCCATCCACGCCCACGGGGTGCCGACCGGCTTCCCCGACGCCGTGGACGACGAGGCCCAGGCCGCCGAGGCGCCGACCCTGAGAGGCCGCGAAGACCTGCGCGCCATCCCCTTCATCACCATCGACCCCATGGACGCCCGCGACCACGACGACGCGGTGTTCGCCGAGAAGGACGATGACCCGAAGAACGAAGGCGGCTGGATCGTCTGGGTCGCCATCGCCGACGTGGCGGCCTATGTGCGCCCCGGCTCGGCCCTGGACCGAACCGCGCGGGACAAGGGCAACTCCACCTATTTCCCCGACCGGGTCGAGCCCATGCTGCCCGAGCACCTGTCGGCGGGGCTGTGCAGCCTGAAGCAAGGCGAGAACCGCGCCTGCCTGGCCGTTCGCATGGTGTTCTCCAAGGACGGGCGGAAGCTGTCGCACCGCTTCGTGCGCGGGCTGATGCGGTCCCACGCCAAGCTGGCCTATGAGCAGGCCCAGGACGCCATCGACGGCAAGGCCGAGGGCGAGACCGCCGACCTGACCGGCCCGCTGATGGAGCCGATCCTCTATCCCCTCTGGAACGCCTACGCCGCCATGCTGAAGGGCCGCGAGCGCCGCAGCCCGCTGGCCATCGAAAGCAGCGAGCGCCGGATCCTGTTCGACAAGGACGGCGAGGTGTCGGGCATTCAGGCCCGCGTCTCGATCCCGGCGCACCGGCTGATCGAGGAGATGATGGTGCAGGCCAATGTCTGCGCCGCCGAGACGCTGGAACAGAAGAAGACGCCTCTGATCTACCGGGTCCATGACACGCCCAGTCAGGAGAAGATCTTCAACCTTGCCGACTTCCTCCAGACCATCGGCAAGCCCTGGACCAAGGGCGAGGCGCCCACCACCAAGCGGTTCAACCGCCTGCTGGACGAGACCCGCGACAGCGGTCACGCCGAGATCGTCAATGAGGTGGTCCTGCGCAGCCAGATGCAGGCCATCTATTCGCCGGAGAACATCGGCCACTTCGGGCTGAATCTGGACCGCTACGCCCACTTCACCTCGCCGATCCGGCGCTATGCGGACCTGATCGTGCACCGGGCCCTGATCCGGGCCCTGAAGCTGGGCGACGACGGGCTGACGGATTCCGAAGCCACCGAGCTGCAGGCCATCGCCGAGCACATCACCGCCACCGAGCGCCGCTCCATGGCCGCCGAGCGCGAGGCGACCGACCGTTATGTGGCCGCCTTCCTCGAGGAGCACGTGGGCGCGACTTTCGCCGGGCGCATCAGCGGCGTCACCCGGTTCGGCCTGTTCGTGCGGCTGCAGGAAACCGGCGCCGACGGCATCGTGCCCATCTCGCAGCTGGGCGACGAATATTTCGTCCACGACGACCGCGCCCACGCCCTGGTGGGCGACCGCTCGGGCAAGCGCTGGCGTCTGGGCCGTGAGGTGGAGGTCAAGCTGGTGGAGGCCACCCCCATCACCGGCGGTCTGGTGTTCGAGATGGTCAGCGAGCCCGAGCCCCGCGATCCCAACGCGCCGGCCCCGCGTCTGGGCGTGCGCGGGCGAGGCGGCGGCGGCGACGACCGGCCGAAGCGGGGCTCCAAACGCCCGGGCGGTCCCAAGCCGCCGTCCGGCGGGCTGAAGGGCGTCAGGAAAGGCAAGCGGCGGTGATTCCTGTGTTCCGCTCATCCCCGCGAACGCGGGGACCCAGTGCTTTGGGTGTTGCAGCGGATCAGGGAATCCCTAGCTCGATCGTCCTGAAACACGAGCGCCAAGCTGCACAGAACTGGATCCCCGCGTTCGCGGGGATCAGCGGAATGGAAAAGTGAACCACCCTTTCGACGCCGCGCAGGATCTGAAGGATGCGCCGAACACCGGCGTGCGCATGAAGCCAAAGGATGCGGCGACCCTGATCGTGACGCGGACGACGGGCGGACGCACCGAGGTGCTGATGGGCCGCCGGGCGGCGGGGCACGTGTTCATGGCGTCGAAATGGGTGTTTCCCGGCGGGCGGATCGATCCGTCCGATTTCCGCATCGAGGCGGCGGGCGATCTGCCGAAACCGTCACAGGCCCTGCTGGCCCGGGAGCTGCCCGCGCGCCGGGCCCGCGCCCTGGCCCTGACCGCCATCCGCGAGACCTTCGAGGAGACCGGCCTGCGGCTGGCCCGGGCCGCGCCGCCCGCATCGATCGCGGGACCGTGGCGCGGCTTTCGCGCCGTCGGCGCCCTGCCCGACCTGTCGGCCCTCACCTACATCGCCCGCGCCATCACCCCGCCGGGCCGCACCCGCCGTTTCGACGCCCGGTTTTTCATGGCGTCAGCCGAGGCCCTGCTGGACGTGCCCGCCGCGCGCCCGACCGAGGAGCTGGACACGGTGGCCTGGATCCCCATGGACGAGGCCCGGACCCTGGACCTGCCCGCCATCACCCGCTTCGTCCTGACCGAAGCCGCCGAGCGCCTGACCGCGCCGGATCGCCCCCTGCCCTATGTGCGTCAGCTGCATGGGCGGCACCGGGTGGAGTATCTGGACGGGTAGGCGCAGTCCGGGCGCGGCGCCGCGACCAAAGGTGGCGGGAACCGGCGCCGACAAGGTGGCATTAGATGCCGCAATCGCGATCGCATGGAGCTCAGACCTTGATGAACCATCCTATGCAGCACTTTGAGCATGGCGGAGCCCACATCGCGGCCCTGCACGACGGGAAGACCGGCAGCTGGCAGTATGTGGTCTCCGATCCGGCGACCAAGGCCTGCGCCATCATCGATCCCGTGTGGGATTTCGACGAGAAGGCCGCCGCCACATCGACCCGTAATGCCGAGGTCCTCCTGGCCCATGTGCGGGATGAAGGCCTGCAGGTGGAGTGGATACTGGACACCCATCCGCACGCCGATCACTTCTCGGCGGCGCCCTGGCTGAAGGCGCGTCTGGGCGCTCCCACCGCCATCGGCGACAAGGTCACGGGGGTTCAGGCGCTGTGGAAGGATCTTTACGGTCTGGACGCCGACTTTCCCACCGACGGGCGGCAATGGGACCGCCTGTTCATGGCTGGAGACACCTTCAGGGTCGGCGGGCTGGAGGGACGAGTCCTGTTCTCGCCGGGCCACACGCTGGCGTCGATCACCTATGTCATCGGCGGCAACGCCTTCGTGCATGACACCCTGATGATGCCGGACGCGGGCACCTCACGGGCCGACTTCCCGGGCGGCGATTCCCATGCGCTTTACGGCAGCATTCAGGAGATCCTGGCCTTGCCCGACGACACCGGCGTGTTCGTCGGGCACGACTATGGTCCCGACGGGCGCGATCCGGAGTGCTTCAGCACGGTGGCGCGGCAGAAGGCTGAGAACATCCATGTGGGCGGCGGCCAGTCGGAGGCGGCCTTCGTAGCCCTTCGCGACAAACGCGACGCCACGCTGCCGCTGCCCAGGCTGATGCTCTACGCGCTGCAGGTGAACATCCGCGGCGGCAGGCTGCCCGAACCCGAGGCCGATGGGCGTGTGTTCTTCCGCATTCCGGCCAACCGTTTCGAACCGCCCCGGAATTAAGGTGGACTAGTCGGACTGTCAGGAGGACGTCGTCGCACCGTGGACGTGAACATCCGCGCCCGAGTGCCGGTTCAGTATTTCCACGGCGCGGTGCTCGTCTTCCTGATTCCAGGTCCTCACCCAAAGGAGCAAGCCGCCCCGTTCAAGCTGTTCCTGCAGATACTCGGCGTGGCGATCGCCCACCAGCTTCGCCAGCAGGCCGCCGATCAGCGCGCCGCCGCCGCCGGCCAAGGCCATCCCCGCCAGGGCCGTCGCCAACGCCCCGCCGCTGACCAGAACGGCCCCGGCCGCCGCAATGGCGCCGACATACATCAGGCCGCCGACCAGACTGCCTTCGGCGGCGCTGACGGATTCGGGCGACACATAACAGGTGCGAGGGATTTCGGGATCGTCCTCTGTCTCCGTGACCTTGCTGTACCGGTGGCCGAGCTTGTCCTCGATGACATGTTCGCTGGCCAGCAGGCTGAGCTCCGCGCGGTCGAAGCCGGAGCTCAACAATTCATCGATGGCGCCCTGAAGGTCCGCTTCCGTCCGGAGCACGCCGACGGCCTCGCGGATTCCGACTTCCTTGGTCATGCGCCTCATCCTGAGTGAACGTTAGACGTCGTTGAAACTCGCATCCCCCGCATTGATCTGGATCATGCCACCGGGCACGCCCTGATGAGTTCTCAATCTGGCGTACGACGATGCTGTCAGGTCGCGCGCAGCGCCCTAGGCCGGATCGGCCTGGTCGCCGTCCGCAACACCCCCTTAGGAAGGGTCCGCCAGGAACCCTGATCTGCCGCTCCGCAAGCCCGGACTCGCGGGCCCATGGGGGCCCCTCACCCGATCAACGCCCGCGCCGCCGCCCGCGCCGCGTCCGTAATCTCCGCCCCCGCCAGCATGCGCGCGATCTCCTCCTGCCGCGCCTGATCGGTCAGGGTGTCCACGGACGTGCGCGTCTCGCCCTCGATCTCGGCCTTGCGGACCTTCCAGTGGGCGTGGCCCTTGGCGGCGACCTGGGGGCTGTGGGTGACGACCAGGACCTGGGCGCCGTCGGCCAGACGCTTGAGGCGCAGGCCCACGGCCTCGGCCACGGCGCCGCCGACGCCCTGATCCACCTCGTCGAAGATCATCACCGGCTGGACCCCGCCGCCGCGCTCGGCCAAGGCCGCCTTCATGGCCAGGGCGAAGCGCGCCAGTTCGCCGCCCGACGCAATGGCGTCCAGCGGGCCGAAGGCGGTGCCGGCGTTGGTGGCCACCTCGAATCGCACGGCCTCCGCCCCCTCGCGCCCGCGTCGCTCTTCCGGCAACGGCTCCAGCGTCACCCGGAACTGCGCCCGCTCCAGTTTCAGCGGCGCCAGCTCGGCCTGCACGGCCGCGGCCAGCCGGTCGCCCGCCCCGCGCCGCGCCGCGGTCAGCACCGCCGCCGCTTCGTCATAGGCCGCACGGGCCGCCGCGGATTCGGTCTCGGCCGCCTTGAGCGCCTCGGCGCCGTCCTCGATCAGGCGCAACTGCTCGCGAAACCGGATCCGCTGCGCCGGCAAGGCGTCCACGGTGACGTTCAGCTTGCGGGCCGCCGCGCGCAGGGCGAACAGGCGCTCCTCGGCCTTGTCCAGCTTGCCGGGCTCGAACTCGAAGGCGTCCGCCGCCGCGTCCACCGCCGCCACGGCCTCGGTCGCCTCCACCAGCGCCCGGTCGATGGCCTCGCCCGCCGCCGCCAGCCGGGTGATCACCGGGTGATCCTCGCCGGCGCCCGACTGCACCGCGCGGGTGCGGGCATGCTCCACGGCCCGGAAGGCCTGGGCCAGTTTTTGCGACAGGGTGTCTCCGCCCAGCGAGTCCCGCGCCGAGGCCAGATCGGCCAGCGCTTTCTCCGCCGCGCCCAGAATGGCCCGTTCGCCCGCCAGATCGGCTTCCTCGCCCTCCCGCGGGTCCAGCCGATCCAGTTCGGCGAGCGATTCGCTCAGCTCCTCGAAGCGGGCCCGCGCCGTCTCGGCCTCGGCCCGCAGGCTCGCCAGCGCCGTCTCGGCCGCCTTCAACCGGTCATGGGCCGCCGCCACGGCGCCGCGCTCGGCCGCCAGCCCACCGTAGGTGTCCAGCATGCCCCGGTGGGTTTTGGGGTCGAGCAGGCCGACGGTCTCGTGCTGGCCGTGCACCTCCACCAGACGGGCGCCGATCTCGCGCAGGGCGGTGACGCCCGCCGGCTGGTCGTTGATCCAGGCCCGGCTTCGGCCATCCGCCGTCAGGGCCCGGCGCAGGATCAGGTCCTCGCCCGGCGCCGCCTCGAAGCCGCGCTCGGTCAGCATGTCGAGGAAGGAGGGATCATCCGGCGCGCTGAACACCGCCGTGGCCACGGCCTGTTTGGCGCCGCTGCGCACCAGCCCGGCGTCGCCGCGTCCGCCCAGAGCCAGTCCCAAGGCGTCCAGAATGATGGATTTGCCCGCCCCGGTCTCGCCGGTCAGCACGGTCAGGCCGTCCCGGATCTCCAGATCCAAGGCCTCGACCAGCACCACGTCGCGAATCGACAGGCTTGAGAGCATGACACTCCGTCCGGCGCCGTCAGGCGGCCATCAGTGGAACGGGACGCGAACGTCCCCTCCCCCGACTAGCAGATTCGCGAGGCCGCGACCGTGATCAACCGGGAATGAGGCGACGCAGCCAGCCTTCACGCTCGCCTTCAGGCTCAACGCCCGGGCGCTGGCCGTCATTGGTCAGCAGCACATAGGCGTCCTGGTACCAGCGGCTGCCGGGATAGTTGTGACCCAGAACCGCACCGTTGCGGGTGGCTTCCTCGTCCAGGCCCAGGGTCAGATACAGTTCGACCAGCCGGTACAGCGCCTCGGGCGTGTGGGAGGTGCGCTGGAATTCCTCGTTGTCGATCACCGTCCGGTAGCGGTTGATGGCGGCGAGCGGCTGCTCCTGGCGCTGATACCAGCGGCCGATGGCCATTTCCTTGCCCGCCAGCTGGTCGTTGACCATGTCGATCTTGATCAGGGCGTCGGCGGCGTAAGGGGTGTCCGGATAGCGGCGGGCCACGTCACGCAGGGCGAGCAGCGCCTGGCCGGTGGCGGCCTGGTCCCGGCCCACGTCCACGATCTGCTCGAAGTAGCAGACGCCCTTCATGTAGAAGGCGTAGGAGGCTGACGGGCTGCCCGGATAAAGCTGGATGAAGCGGTCCGCGGCGGCGATGGCGTCCTGATAGCGACCCTGCCGGTAGAAGGCGTACATCTGCATCAGGATCGCGCGGCGCGACCATTCCGAATAGGGGTGCTGGCGCTCGACTTCCTGGAAATAGGCCACGGCGTCCAGCCACCGCTCACGCTCCAGCCGCTGGTATCCGGCGTTGTAGAGCAGATCGACGGGCCGCTCCTCATAGGCGAGCTGCGGGCGGTCGTTGCGACCGGCGCAGGCGGACAGGGCCGTGGTCGCGGCCAGCACGACGGCCAGGGCGCCGATACGGGTCGACAAACCGGAACGCGATTTCCTGAGAAGCAAAGTCCGACCTCACATGGCTGCGCCCGCCCCCGGCGGCCGCTTGAAAGACAGTCCGGCGCTTCTACACCAGCGATTTGTTCACGCCAATGCGGCGCGGCGTGGGTTGCTACACGCGCGCCGGCTGCTAGAAGGCCCGACGAGTAATCGTGCCGATGACGGCGAAAGGATGACAGCCCATGAAGCTGCTGGCGGGAAACTCCAACCGCACGCTCGCCCAGGCCATCGCCGATCACCTGGATGGTCCCCTCACCCGGGCCCAGGTCAAGCGTTTCGCCGACAACGAGGTTTTCGCCGTCATTGACGAGAATGTGCGTGGCGAAGACGTCTTCATCATCCAGTCGACCAGCTATCCGGCCAACGACAACCTGATGGAGCTGCTGATCATCACCGACGCCCTGGTGCGGGCCTCGGCGCGGCGCATCACGGCGGTCATGCCCTATTTCGGCTACGCCCGTCAGGACCGGAAGACCGGGGGCCGCACGCCCATTTCAGCCAAGCTGGTGGCCAATCTGATCACCCGGGCGGGCGCGGATCGCGTTCTGACCATGGATCTGCACGCCGGTCAGATTCAGGGTTTCTTCGACATCCCCACGGACAACTTGCTCGCCACCCCGGTGCTGGCCCAGGACATCCGCAAGAATTACGACAAGACCTCCGAACTGATGATCGTTTCGCCCGATGTGGGCGGGGTGGTGCGCGCGCGCTCCCTGGCCAAGCGGCTGGATGCGGACCTGGCCATCGTCGACAAGCGCCGGCCCAAGGCGGGCGAGAGCGAGGTCATGAACATCATCGGCGACGTCGAGGGGCGCCGCTGCATCCTGTTCGACGACATCGTCGATTCGGGCGGCACCCTGGTCAATGCGGCCGAGGCGCTGATCGAGAAGGGCGCCGCGGAGGTGTCGGCCTACATCAGCCACGGCGTTCTGTCCGGCCCGGCCGTCAACCGCGTGGAGTCCTCGGTCCTGAAAGAGCTGGTCATCACCAATTCCATCGAACAGCCGCTGGAAGTGAACAACTGCAGCCAGATTCGGCAGGTCAACATCGCTCCCCTGATCGGCGAGGCCATCCGGCGAATCGCCAACGAGGAGTCTGTCTCCAAGCTGTTCGATTAACGATCGAAAAACCAAATCAGGGGCGGTATAAGGACTTCAGTGTCGGACGCCGGATTTGGGGGGCGTCTCGCGTCCCGTCTTAAGGATCGCTTGATGCAGCAGGCTTTTGTACGTCGCGGCCTCGGCATGGCCGCAGCCTTGTCCGCCCTTGTTCTGGTCAGTTGCGAAACGCCAGAGCCTGAGGCCCCGCCGCCTCCGCCTCCGCCTCCGCCGCCCCCTGCGCTGGCGCTGAACAGCGGAATTTCAGAGGCCGCTGCGGTCTATGTGGCCTTCATGCGCGAGGCCCGGACCATCGATCCGGCCATCACCGACGCCGCCACGATCGAAATGATCATGAACCGCGGCGCTGCCTATGAATCCAACCAGTTGTCGCGCGGCATGATCGCCTACGGCGCGATCCTGGCCCTGCAGTCGACCGCTTTCGTGGAGGGCGTGCGCACCTACGCCGTCGACCCCGAGCAACGACGCCAGGTGATCGAACGCATCCAGGCCGACCCGGCCTACGCCGCCCAGCTTCCGGGCGCCGCGGACGCAGCGGGCCTGATCGTGGCGACGCTCCGCTCCGATTCGGAGGCGCTGGCCGCCATCGCCCATGTGGTGGCCGAGGACGCCTACACCATCCAGGAACGCAACGACCCGCGCCGCCGCTGGGCCCAGCAGGCCGTGCCGGACCGGGATCTGCGGCTGGAGACCGTCAGGCGGCTGTCCGAAGCCCAGATGCTTCCCGGGGCCGAGGACGCGGCCCGTCTGTTCGCCGCCGCCCATGACGGGAACGGCCTGAACGTCAGCGCCGAGGCGCTGCAGCCCCCCTACACCCCCGCCGTGGCCAAGGCCCTGGCCATCGCCGCCATGGCCGCTCTCGGCGCGGGCGGCGATGAATGGCGCGCCAACACCGAGGCCCTGACTCTGGAGCGCAACAGCCAGTTCTGCCTCAGCATGTCCAAGCTGAATCTGTACCAGTGCATCGCCGCCGCGCGTCCGCACTACGAGCACATGTTCTGCGCCGGACGTCACGTGGTCGGCGACCTGGCCACCTGCACGGCCGAGGCGATCACCCCCGAGCCGGTGATTCTTCCCACCAGCATGGCGCAGTCCACGCCCGTCGCGGCTGACGCCGCGGCCACATCCACCGAGGCGATCGAGAACGGAGCCGCGTCTCCCAACTGATCGTCGGGCGACGGGCCCGTCGCCTTTCCGCGCGGCCATGGTTGCGCTTCGGAAACGAAGCGTGTAATGACCCGCGCTCTTGAATTCGAGGGTTTCGACCCCCGCCGCGCGGGCCGTTTTGCGCGGCGGTTTTGTTATTGAGGCGAGCCTGATGGCTGAGATCATTCTGAACGTGGACGTCCGCAAGGACGTGGGAACCGGCGGCGCCCGCGCTGCGCGGCGTGAAGGCTTCGTGCCGGGCGTCCTGTATGGCGGCGGTGAAAAGCCGGTCGCCATCTCGGTCAACGAGAAGGACTTCCGCAAGTCGCTGTACACCGGCAAGCTGCTGGGCCACCTGGTGACCCTGAAGTACGGCAAGGAGACCCAGCCGGTCATCGCCAAGGACATCCAGTTCGACCCGGTGTCGGACCGTCCGATGCACTTCGACCTGATGCGCGTTGACGCCAAGGGCGACGTGAAGATCTCGATCCCGGTTCACTTCAAGAACCAGGACGAGTGCGCCGCCTTCCGTCAGGGCGGCTCTCTGGAGATCGTCCGCCACGAAGTCGAGATCGTCGTCCGCGCCGACCGCATCCCCGAAGAGCTGGTCGTGGACCTGGCCGGCCGCGAGCTGGGCGACGCGATCCGCATGTCGGACATCACCCTGCCCGAGGGCGCGCACGCCACCATCACCGACCGTGACTTCATGATCGCCTCGATCAAGGTCTCCTCGGCCGCCCAGTCGGAAGCCGCCGACGAAGCCGCTGACGCCGCCGCCGAGGAAGAAGCCGCCGCGCCTGAGGCTGAAGCCGAGGCCGAGGCCGAAACGGAAGAGAAGTCGGAAGACTGATCCCGCTTTCCGGGTTGGAAGCTTGAGACGGCCCCTTCCGGAAACGGAGGGGGCCGTTTCCTTTTCTGGACTAGATTGACGCCATGCTGATTCTCGCCGGCCTGGGCAATCCGGGCGACAAGTACCGCAACAACCGCCACAACATCGGCTTCATGGCCGCCGACGCCATCGCGCGCCGTTGGCGGTTCGGACCCGAGCGGGCCAAGTTCCAGTCGGTGGTCTCCGAGGGCGTGATCGAGACGCCCCAGGGCGAGGTCCGCGCCCTGCTGATGAAGCCCCAGACCTACATGAACGAAAGCGGCCGCGCCGTGGGCGAGGCGGCGCGCTTCTACAAGGTCCCGCCCGGCGAGGTGATCGTCTTCCACGACGAGATCGACCTCGCCCCCGGCCGCTTCCGCATGAAGACCGGCGGCGGCGCGGCGGGCCAGAACGGGGTGCGCTCGCTGATCAGCCACCTGGGCCCCGACTTTCGCCGCGCCCGGCTGGGCATCGGCCATCCCGGCGAGAAGCACCTGGTGATGCCCCACGTGCTGGGGGACTTCCACAAGGCCGAGCTGCCCTGGGTAGAGGCCCTGCTGAACGCCGTCGCCGACGCCCTGCCCTTCGCCGCCATGGGCGACGACGAGCGCTATCAGGGCGAGGTCCTGCGTCTGGCGCCCGCGCCCAAGTTCAGCCCCCGGCAGGCCGCGCGAAACGACGACTAGCGCTTGTTCAGCGCCACCATGAACACCTCGGACGAATCCTTGCGGCTGGCTTCCGGCTTGACGAATTTCACCGTCTCGAACTCGGCCCGCAGCCGGTTCTTCAGATCGCCCAGGTCCGCGCCCTGGAACGCCTTGGTCACGAACGAGCCGCCCGGCTTCAGATAGGTGATGGCGAAATCCGCCGCCGCCTCGATCAGCAGGACGATCTTCATGTGGTCGGTCTTGCGGTGCCCCACCGTGTTGTGGGCCATGTCGGACAGCACCAGGTCCGGCGGTCCGCCCAGAAGCTCGAGCAGCCGCTCGCCCACGCCGGGATCGGTGAAGTCGCCTTCGATCAGCTCCGCGCCGGTGATGGGCTCGATGGGCAGCAGGTCCACCCCCGCCACCGCCGTCGCGCCGCGTTTCAGGGCCACCTGCACCCAGCCGCCGGGCGCCGCGCCCAGGTCGATCACCCGCGCCCCGTCCCGGATCACGTGCAGGCGGTCGTCGATCTCGGTCAGCTTGAAGGCCGCGCGGCTGCGCCAGCCCTCGGCCCGGGCCTTTTCCGAGAATTTGTCCGCCAGCTGGCGCTTGATCCATTCCTGGCTGGACAGGGACTTCTTGTCCGCCGTGCGGATCTTCTGGCCCATGCCGCGTCCGGCGGCGGTCCCGCCCGTGGGCAGTCTCACCATGCGGCGGCGTTCGGGCGGTTTTTCATCCTGGCTCATGAACGCTCCATAGCCCTCACGCGCTTGAACGGCTATGACCCCCGCGACTTTAGACACGGAGAGCCCCAATGGCCGACACCCTGACCTTCACCCTCGACACCGGCGCCGGCACGGGCGACGTGGTCATCAAGCTGCGTTCCGACCTGGCTCCCGGCCACGTGGAGCGCATCACCGAGCTGGCCTCCGAGGGCTTTTATGACGGCGTGGTGTTCCACCGCGTCATCCCCGGCTTCATGGCCCAGGGCGGCGATCCCACGGGCACCGGCACCTCCGGCTCGTCCAGGCCCAACCTGAAGGCCGAGTTCAGCAAGGAGCCGCACGTGCGCGGCGTCTGCTCCATGGCCCGCACGGCGAACCCGGACAGCGCCAACAGCCAGTTCTTCATCTGCTTCGACGACGCCACCTTCCTGGACGGCCAGTACACCGTCTGGGGCCAGGTCATCGAGGGCATGGACCACGTGGACGCCCTGCCCAAGGGCGAGCCGCCCCGCGCGCCCGGCAAGATCGTCAAGGCGACGGTGGCCTAGGGCCCGTCATCCGCTACCGGGAGGGGCGGCCTGCGCCGCCTCTCCATGGACACCCTCAGCGGAACTTGCGCAGCCCCCGCGGCCCCTGCCGGCCGGCCGCGGCGCGCTTGCCCAGCCAGTCGCGCCAGTCGGGCCAGTTGCGGCGACGGTCGCCGCCGTCGCGCCAGTCGGGGCCGTCCTCGGCGTTGAACACGGTGATGTCGGCCAGGCCGCCCTGCTTGTAGGTCTGCAGCTTGACGCCCTTGCCGCGCGCCATCTCCGGCAGTTCCTCTAGCGGGAACACCAGCGCCTTGATGTTCTCCCCGATCACCGCGACATGATCGCCCGACACGCGCAGGCAGGCGGCCATGTCGCCGTTCAGCACCTGCTTGCCGCCGCGCTTCTGGGCCAGGGCGTCGTCCTCGGGCGTGACGAAGCCGTAGCCCGCCTTCGACGCCACCAGCAGCTTCGCGCCCGGCTGGTGCGCCAGCACGTTGATGATGGCCGCGCTCTCGTCCAGATCGATCATCAGGCGCAGCGGCTCGCCGTGCCCGCGCCCGGACGGCAGCTTGTCGGCGCCGAGGGTGAAGATGCGCCCGTCGGACGCCGCCACCAGCAGCTTGTCGGTGGTGAAGGCGGGCACGAGGAAGGCCAGATCGTCGCCCTCCTTGAACTTCAGCTCGGACGGATCGTCCACCTTGCCCCGTGCGGCGCGGATCCAGCCGCGCTCGGACAGGATGACGGTGATGGCCTCGCGCGGGATGAAGGCGTCGATGGACACCTCGCTGACGTCCGGCGCATCGCCCATGGTGGTGCGGCGCGGCGAGATCAGGGCCTTGCGTACGTCCTGCAGGCCCAGCGCCAGCAGCTTGGTCTGTTTGGCCGGAGAGGCGATCATGGCCTTGAGGCCCGCCAGCTCCTCAGCGAGTTCGTCGAACTCCTTCTGGATGGTCATTTCCTCAAGCCGCGCCAGCTGACGCAGGCGGGTGTCGAGGATGAAATCGGCCTGCAGCTCGCTCAGGGCGAAGCGTTCGATCAGCCGGGCCTTGGGCTGCTCCTCTTCGCGGACGATGCGGATGACCTCGTCCAGATTGAGGAAGACGAGCTTGAGTCCTTCCAGCAGATGTAGCCGTTTTTCAATGCGTTCCAGCCGCCACTGACCACGGCGGATCAAGACCTCGCGGCGGTGATCCAGGAAGGCGACCAGACAGGCCTTGAGCCCCAGCACGCCCGGGGTGCCGGTGGCGTCCAGCACGTTCATGTTGATGGGGAAGCGCACCTCGAGATCGGAGAGCTTGAACAGGCTCTCCATCAGCACCTCGGGCTCCACCGTGCGGGACTTAGGCTCCAGGATCAGGCGGATGTCCTCGGCGGACTCGTCGCGCACGTCGGCCAGCAGGGGGGCTTTCTTGTTTTCGATCAGGTCGGCCAGGGCTTCGATCAGCTTGGACTTCTGCACCTGATAGGGCATCTCGGTGACGACCACGCGCCACATGCCCCGGCCCAGATCCTCGGTCTCCCAGCGCGCGCGCAGGCGCACTCCGCCCCGGCCGGTCTGGTAGGCGTCGAGAATGGAAGCGGCGGACTCCACCGCCACGCCGCCGGTGGGGAAGTCGGGGCCGGGCACGATGGCGACCAGTTCCTCGGTCGTCGTTTCCGGCGTCTCCAGCAGCTTGAGACAGGCGTCGATCAGCTCGGCGGCGTTGTGGGGCGGGATCGAGGTGGCCATGCCCACGGCGATGCCCGACGAGCCGTTGGCCAGCAGGTTCGGGAACCCGGCGGGCAGGACGATGGGCTCCTCGTCCTGATCGTCATAGGTGGGGCGGAAGTCGACCGCGTTCTCGCCGATGCCCTCCAGCAGCAGCTGGGCCGCCGCCGTCAGCTTGCACTCGGTGTAGCGCATGGCCGCGGCGCTATCGCCGTCGATGTTGCCGAAATTGCCCTGCCCGTCCACCAGCGGATACCGCTGGGCGAAGTCCTGGGCCAGACGCACCAGCGCCTCATAGATCGAGGCGTCGCCGTGGGGGTGGTAGCCGCCCATCACCTCGCCCACCACCTTGGCGCACTTCCGCGCCGCGGCCTGGGGGTTCAGGCGCATCTGGTGCATGGCGTACAGGATGCGCCGGTGCACCGGCTTGAATCCGTCGCGCACGTCCGGCAGCGCCCGGTTGGTGATGGTCGACAGGGCATAGGCCAAGTAGCGGCGGCTGAGCGCCTCGCCCAGGGGCTCGTCGACGATGCGGCCGCCCTCGGGCGGCGGAGTGTGAACAGTCATGGGCCGTCGAATCAGGGATGTGAGGCCCGAAGTCTAGCCCGGATGCCGGGTTATCCCCCCACGGATCCCTAGACGTCGAAGTCCAGTCCGAACTGCGCATACAGCGCCCGGGAGTCCTGCCACTTGGGATCGACCTTGACCGTGATGAACAGGTGGACCGGACGGTCCATCAGTTCGGTCAGCTCCTCGCGCGCCTTCTGGCCGATCCATTTCAGGGTCTGGCCGCCCTTGCCCAGGATGATCGGGCGCTGGCTGTCGCGCTCCACATAGATGGTCTGTTCGATGCGGGCCGAGCCGTCGGGCTTCTCCTCGAAGGCGGTCGTCTCCACGGCGGCCGAATAGGGCAGTTCCTCGTGCACGCGCAGGTACAGCTTCTCGCGGGTGATCTCGGCGGCCAGCACCCGCAGGGGCACGTCGGCGCTCTGGTCCTCGGGATACAGCCACACGCCCTCTGGCATCAGGGCCGCCAGACGGGCCTTGAGATCGTCCACCCCCGAACCGTCGGCGGCCGAGATCATGAACACCTCGGAATAGACGCCCAGTTCGAACAGCTCCTGCGACACGCCGAGCATGGCGTCGCGACGCACGCCGTCGATCTTGTTCAGGGCCAGGATGGCGGTGGCGCCGGTGGCCTTGAGGTTCTCGGCGATGGCGCGCGTGTCCTCGATCTGGCGGTGGTCGGCGGCGGAGCCTTCGCGGGCGGCCACCGCGATCTCGGCGGCGACGTCCACCAGATGCACCACGGCGTCGGCGTCCTGCGCCCCGCCCCAGGCCGAGGCGACCATGGCCCGGTCCAGCCTGCGGCGCGGCTTGAAGATGCCCGGGGTGTCCACCAGCACGATCTGGCTCTGCTCATGGATGGCGATGCCGCGCACAGGGAAGCGCGTGGTCTGCACCTTCTGGGTGACGATGGAGACCTTCGATCCCGTCAGCCGGTTCACCAGCGTGGACTTGCCGGCGTTGGGCGCGCCGATGATGGCGGCGAAGCCCGCGCGGGGGGTGGGGGTGGTCTCGGTCAAATGACGCCTTCTCGGTTCAACAGGGCGACAGCGGCCGCCTTTTCCGCCTCCTGACGCGAACGTCCCTGGGCGGTCAAGGGTTCAAGCCCCTCGATCGACACTTCGACGGTGAATGTCGGCGCATGATCCGAGCCGGTGCGCTTGACCACGGCATAGGACGGCAAGGGCCGCCCCTGCGCCTGCGACCACTCCTGGAGCGCGGATTTGGGATTGGCCAGGCGGGGCGCGGCCGGCACGGCCAGCTCTTCGGCCCAGGCCCGTTCGAACACCGCCCGGGCGGCGTCCATGCCTCCGTCCAGCCACACGGCGGCCAGCACCGCCTCCATGGCGTCGGCGACGATGCCGTCCTTGCGCCGCCCGCCGGTCTTGGTCTCGCCGGGCGACATCCGCAGGGCCTCGCCCAGATTCAGCCGGTGCCCAACGCGGGCGCAGGCGGCCTTGTCCACCAGGCTGTGCAGGCGCGACGACAGCTGACCCTCGTCCGCCTCGGGAAAGTCGCGGCACAGGCGGTCGGCCACCAGCAGTCCCAGCACCCGGTCGCCCAGGAACTCCATCCGCTGGTTGTCCGGCACAGGCTTGCCGTGGGGCATGCCTCCCTCCCCCACGCTGGCGTGGGTCAGGGCGCGGTCCAGCAGGGCCCTGTCGGAAAACGCGTGGCCGAGGCGGCGCTCAAGCTCTGCGACCGCCTCGGTCCGGGCGTTCATGGGGTCAGTTCAGCCCGTTGAAGAAGCGGCTGGGCCGCAGGTTGGCGAACCAGCTGACCGGGTTCCACAGCGAGGCGCCGGGCTCCCACGAGAACAGCACGATCTGGGCCTTGCCGACCAGATTCTCCTCCGGCACCAGGCCCACATCAGCGCGGCTGTCGATGGAGTTGTCGCGATTGTCGCCCATCATGAAGTAGTAGCCCTCGGGCACCTCGAATACCTGGGTGTCGTCCAGGTCGAAGCCGCGGCCGAAGTCCTGGATGCGGAAGGTGCGGCCCTCGGGCAGGGTCTCGTCCACCTGGGCTGCATCCATGGGCCCGAACGGGCCGTCGATGCGCAGGGAGCCCGCGGGCACGTTCTCCACCGCCACGCCGTTGATGTGCAGCTGTCCGCCGATCATCTGGACGCGGTCGCCGGGCAGGCCGATGACGCGCTTGATGTAGTCGGTGCGGTTGTCCTGGGGCAGCTTGAACACCACCACGTCGCCGCGATCCGGCTGCGAGCCGAAGATGCGGCCCTCGAACAGCGGCGGGCTCCACGGCAGGGAGTGGCGGCTGTAGCCATAGTTCCACTTGGACACGACGATGTAGTCGCCCTCGTAGAGGTTCGGCTCCATGGAGGCGGACGGAATGGTGAAGGGCTGGAACAGCAGCACCCGCAGCACCAGGGCGATGGCCAGGGCGTAGACGATGGTCTTGATGATCTCGACCGTCTCGTTCTGGGGCGGCTTCACCTTGACCGGGCGGCCCTGGGAGCGGGCGGGACGGTCCACGGGCTCGTCCTCGAAGGGCGCGTCGCCCTTGTCGCTCCAGATGGGCCGCGGGGGGGTCTGGCTGGTCCCGGCCACGGCGGAAACCGTCGTCGCGCCCGCGGCCGCCGCGGCCATCATGGCCTGTTCGGTGGTTTCCGGCTCTGCGGGATCGGCAGGCTGAACCGGCTCGTCCGCCTCGACGGGCGTTTCATCGACGGGTTGGGCGGAAACCTCGTCCTGCGCGTCCTCCAGAGGCGGCTGCGTCTCGGCCAATTCGGGCGCGGAGGCGGTCTCGGCCTCGTCGACGGAGGGCTGGTCGGCTACAGGGGCGTCCGCCGCGATCGCGTCGTCTTCGTCCCGGTCCGGCTTTTCGTTGTCTGTCATCGGTTTTCACGCCCATCCCCGCCGCTTGACGCGGTCGTTCAGGCGCCTTCGGTAATGGTTGACGGGGTTGCGGGCAAGGCTTCGATCACCACGAACGCCAGGGCATAGGGGTGCTCATCAGACAGCGTCAGATGAATTCGCGGTTCGTGGCCGGGCGGGGTCAGGCGCGCCAGATGCGCCGCCGCATGACCGGTGAGGGCCAGGGTCGGCTGGCCCGAGGGCAGGTTCACCACCCCCATGTCGCGCCAGTAGACGTCGCGCCGCATGCCGGTGCCGAGCGCCTTGGCGCAGGCCTCCTTGGCCGAGAACCGCTTGGCGTAGCTCCAGGAGGCATCGGGCTTGCGATCCGAACGGATGCGCTCGATCTCGGTGAAACAGCGCTGCTTGAAGCGGTCGCCGAACCGCTCCAGCGACGCCTCGATGCGCCGGATGTCGGTCATGTCGGCCCCGATGCCGATGATCACAGGCCCCGCGCCTCGTCCATCAGCCCGCGCATCCGCGCGATGGCCGGCGCCAGACCGACGAAGATGGCCTCCCCGATCAGGAAATGGCCGATGTTCAGCTCCACCACCTCGGGAATGGCCGCGATCGGCGTGACTGTGTCATAGTCGATGCCGTGGCCGGCATGGACTTCCAGCCCCAGCGCCGTGGCCTGCGCCGCCCCGGCCCGCAGGGCGGCCAGCTCGGCCTCGGCCTCCTCGACGCGGCCTTCGCGGAAGGCGTCGCAATAGGCGCCGGTGTGCAGCTCGACCACCGCCGCGCCCGTCCGATGGGCGGCGTCGATCTGATCGGGATCGGGGCCGATGAACAGGGACACCCGTGATCCGGCGTCGTTCAGTTGCGCCACGAAGGGCGTGATCCAGTTGTGGCCGCCCACCACATCCAGCCCGCCCTCGGTGGTGCGCTCCTCGCGCTTCTCGGGCACCAGACAGACGGCGCGCGGGCGATGGTGCAGGGCGATGGCCAGCATCTCCTGGGTGACCGCCATCTCCAGATTGAGCGGCCGCGCCTGCTCGCGCAGCAGGTCGGTCAGGCTGTCGATGTCGCCGTCGGAGATGTGGCGGCGGTCCTCGCGCAGATGGGCGGTGATGCCGTCGGCGCCCGCCTCCAGCGCCTCACGCGCCGCGCGCACGGGATCGGGATGAACGCCGCCCCGCGCGTTCCGCACGGTGGCCACATGGTCGATGTTGACACCCAGGCGGACCCGCTCGGCCATCCCTCGTTCTCCTCGCCCGATGCGGGCCATGCCTCTTCAGCCCGCCGCGAACGCGGACTCTTTCACGACTTCGCCAGACGACGGCTGCCCGGATCCTCCACCGGCACGGCGGCCAGCTCCGGCGGCAGGGCGTCGGCGGGGTAAGCGGGCACGTCCAGGGTTGCCAGGGCGATCAGGGGCACGCCCACATCGGCGCGGCCGCCCGACCGGTCCACGATGCAGGCGGCGGCGACCACCTCGCCCCCCGCCTTCTGGATGGCGGCGATGCATTCGCGCGACGACAGGCCGGTGGTGACGATGTCCTCCACCATCACGACCTTCTCGCCCGGCTCCACCGAAAAGCCCCGGCGCAGGCGGAATTCGCCACCCTCACGCTCCACGTACATGGACGGCACGCCCAGATGCCGCGCGGTCTCGTAGCCCGGAATGATGCCGCCGACGGCGGGCGAGATCGCCACATCCACCGGCCCCACGGCGGCCGTCACCTTCTCCGCCAGCGCCCTGCACAGGCGGGCGCAGCGGTCGGCGTTCATGAACACCAGGTTCTTCTGCAGGAAGACCGGGCTGTGCAGGCCGGAAGACAGCACGAAATGGCCTTCGCGCAGGGCGCCGGCGGCTCGGAATTCTTCAAGGACGTCGTCGGAGGTCATGCTTGCGGACCTAAGCCGCCCGCGCCGTTTCGGCAAGGGCGGAAGCTCAGCCCCGCGCCCGCTCCACCGTGTCGACGCTGGGGTTGGCGCGCAGGGCGGCGATGATCTGGGTGGCGTGCCGGGCGTCGGCCACCTCCACGTCGATCTCCATGTCGAAGAAGTCCTGCTGACGGTGGGTCATGTTCAGGTTCAGGATGTTGCCGCCCGCCTCGCCGATGACGGTGGCCACCTGCCCCAGCACGCCGGGCGCATTGCGCATGGTGGCGACCAGACGGGTGGAGGCCACCGCGTCCTGTTCGGCCTGGGGCGTCCATTGCAGGTCGGTCCAGACGGAGTCGTCGTCGGCGAAGTCCGCCAGGGTGTTGCAGTCGATGGTGTGGACGGTCAGGCCCTGCCCCGGCTCGATGATGCCGACGATCCGGTCGCCCGGCACCGGCGAGCAGCAGGCGCCGAAATGGATGCTGACCCCGGGACGCAGGCCGCCGCCGCGCACATAGAGGCGCGCGTCCGACCCGCTTTCGATGCGCTTCTTCTCGACCGGCTCCGGGCCGGAGGCCTTGAGCTTGGGAAACAGGATGCCCACGACCTTGCCGGCCTGGGCCTGGCCGCGCCCGATCTGTTCGAACAGATCCTCTTCAAGCTCGATGGCCAAGGTCTCCAGCGCCGGCTTCAGCGAGACGTCCTTCGCCTCCTTGTCAACGCGGGCCAGGGCCTGGTCCAGGGCGGCGCGGCCCAGCTTCTGGAACTCCTCGCGCTCGGACAGGCGGATATGGCGGCGAATGGCCGAACGGGCGCGGCCGGTGACGGTCAGGGAGCGCCAGTCGGAGGGAATGTCGGGCTTGGCGCCGCGGATGATCTCCACCACGTCGCCGTTCTGGAGCGGCGTGCGCATGGGCTTGAGCTCGCCGTTGATCTTCACGCCCACGGCGCTGTCGCCCACCTCGGTGTGGACGGCGTAGGCGAAGTCCAGCGCCATGGCCCCGCGCGGCAGGGTGATCAGCGACCCCTTGGGCGTGAAGACGAAGACCTGATCCAGATACATCTCCAGCTTGGCGTGCTCGACCCAGTCCTCGCCGCCCTCGCCGTGCTCGATCACCTGCACCAGATGGCGCAGGGTCAGCAGCGGATCGCGCCCGCCGCCCTCCTCCATGGCCTCGCGATCGAAGCCATAGGACTTGTTCTTGTAGCGCCAGTGGGCGGCCACGCCTTCCTCGGCCACGCGGTCCATGGCCTCGGTGCGGATCTGCATCTCGATGCGCAGGCCCGACGGGCCGACCACGGTGGTGTGCAGGCTGCGGTAGTTGTTGGACTTGGGCGTGGAGATCAGATCCTTGAACCGCTCCGGCACCATGGGCCATGCCCGGTGGATGACGCCCAGCGCGCGGTAGCAGTCGTCCTCGCTCTGAAGAATAACCCGAAAGCCGTAGATGTCGGACAGGGCCGAAAAACCCAGCGCCTTCCTCTGCAGCTTGCGCCAGATGGAATAGGGCGTCTTCTCGCGACCGAACACGCGGGCCTTGATGCCCGCCTCCTCCAGCACCGTCTGAACCTCGCGGGCCACCCCCTGGACGGCGCGGCCGTGCTCGAGGCGAAGGGCCTCCAGCCGCCGCTCGATGGCGGTGCGGGCCGTCGGGTTCAGGTGCTCGAAGGCGAGCTCCTCGAGCTCGGTGGCGATGCGGTGGATGCCGATGGAGCGGCCCAGCGGCGCATAGACCTCCAGGGTCTCGCGGCTGATTCGCTCACGCTTCTCGGGCTTCACGAACTCGAGGGTGCGCATGTTGTGCAGGCGGTCCGCCAGCTTGACCAGCAGCACCCGCACATCCTTGGAGATGGCGAGAATGAATTTGCGCAGGTTCTCGGCCTGGCGCGTGTGCTCGGCCTGAAGCTCCAGCCGCGACAGCTTGGTGACGCCCTCGACCAGACCGGCCACCTCCTCGCCGAACATCTCGGCGATGTCGTCACGGGTGGCGGAGGTGTCCTCCACCACGTCGTGAAGCAGGGCGGTGACGATGGTGGCGGTGTCCAGGCGATAGTCGGTCAGGATGCCCGCCACCTGGATGGGGTGGGCGAAATAGGGATCCCCCGAGGCCCGCAGCTGCGAGCCGTGCATCTTCATCGCATAGACATAAGCCCGGTTCAGCAGGCCCTCGTCGGCGGTGGGGTCATACGCCTTGACGGCGTCCACCAGCTCGAACTGACGCATGGCGCGCGAACGGGCCGGGGCGGGTTTCGCCTCGGCCCGTTCTGAGCTTGCAGTATCAGGACCCGGCGTGGACGCCTGGGCACGCGCCGGGGAAATCAGGATTCCGTCGGCTGGCGCGGGCGTCAGTAGCGATCCTCCTGGCCGCCGTCACGGTCGCTCTGCAGGGCGCGGATCAGCTCCTGCTCGGCCATGTTCATGTGCTGGGGTTCGGCCAGCAGGGCCACGGTCTCGGCCTCGTCCTCGGCTTCGGTGCGCTCATCCACGCGCTGCAGCGTGGTGATGAGGTTTTCCTGCAGATCGTCCGGAACCACCGTGTCGTCGGCAAGCTCGCGCAGGGCCACGACGGGGTTCTTGTCGTTGTCGCGGTCGATGGTCAGGGCGGCGCCGTTCGAGATGCCGCGCGCGCGGTGACCGGCCAGCAGGACCAGTCCGAAGCGGTTCGGAACCTTCTCGATGCAGTCTTCGACGGTGACGCGGGCCATGAATATCCTCGGAGGGGCTTGGGGAGAACCGGGGAAAATAGAGGGTTCGACGTGGCAAATCAATGGCGCGCGACGTGCGGAATGTCGCGGCGTCAGTTGACCGGCCGCGCGTCCGTTCCGACTTTACAGCTTTCAGCCAGCACCTTCGCCGTCTTCGCCGCCGTCGGGTGCACCCATTCCGGCGCGATTTCCGCCAGCGGGCCCATGACGAACAGGCGCTCGGCCGCGCGAGGGTGCGGCAGGATCAGACCCTCCAGATCGCCGCTGAGGCGGCCATAGGCGATCAGATCCAGGTCCAGGGTGCGCGGGGCGTTGATCCGCCCACGCTCCCGTCCGAACGCCTCCTCAATCCGCCCCAGCGTCGCCATCAGGGCGTGGGGGTCATGGGCGGTGGTGACGACGGCGACCCCGTTGACGAAGGGCGGGTCCGACGGATCTGGCCAGGCGGCCGAGCGCCACCAGGACGACAGCGCCAGAACGTCGATGCCGTCTGCCCGGAAACGGGCGACCGTCGCCTCCAGCACATCAATGCATGACGGCCAGACCCCCTTGTCATTCGAGCCCAGTGCGATCACCACTGCATCCTCGCCGCCGACAGCCAGGTCCGGATCGTCGGCGGTCTCGATATTTTGCGGATTTTCAGTCATGCATTTCTATCCGACGGAGCGCATCGCGCTGTTCATCGACGGCGCCAATCTGTATTCGGCCGCCAAGTCCCTGAACGCGGACATGGACTTCAAAAAGCTGATCGAATTCTTCCGATCAAGTGGCGTTCTGGTTCGCGCCTACTATTACACAGCCATTGTCGAGGGCGAAGAGTATTCACCGATCCGTCCTCTTGTGGACTGGCTGGACTACAACGGCTTCACCATGGTGACCAAGCCGGTCAAGCGCTACACCGACGCCTCGGGCCACACCCGCACCAAGGGCAACATGGACGTGGAGATCGCGGTGGACATGCTGTCCATGGCGCCGAACATCGACCATGCGGTGCTGTTCTCCGGCGACGGTGATTTCCGGTATCTGGTCGAGGCCGTTCAGGACAAGGGCGTGCGGGTCAGCGTGGTCTCCACCCTCAAGAGCCAGCCGCCCCAGGCCGCCGACGACCTGCGCCGCGCCGCGGACCAGTTCGTGGACCTGTCCGATCTGATGGACGTGTTCGGACGCCCGAGCCGCGAGGCATGAAGACTCTGATCCCCGAGCCGCCCGCCAAATGCCCGCTGTGCCCTCGCCTGGTCGAATACCGGGCCGGGAACGAGGCGCAGAACCCGGACTGGTTCAACGGCGCGGCCCCCTCCTTCGGCGATCCCGAGGCGCGGCTGCTGGTGGTGGGCCTGGCGCCCGGCCGCACGGGCGCGAACCGCACCGGACGGCCCTTCACCGGCGATCACGCGGGCTGGCTGCTGTACGAGACCCTGATCAAAACCGGCTTCGCGCGTGGCCGGTATGACGCCCGGCCCGACGACGGCCTGGAGCTGATCGACTGCATGATCACCAACGCCGTCCGCTGCGCACCGCCCGGCAACAAGCCCCTGCCGATCGAGGAGAAGACCTGCCGCCCGTTCCTGATCGACCGGCTGGCCGCCCTGCCCCGCCTTCAGGTCATCGTCACCCTCGGCGACGTGTCCCGGCGCAATGTGCTGAAGACCCTGGGCCTGCCCGCCTCGGCCGCGCCGGCGGGCCATGGGGTGGAGGCGGAGGTGGGCCCCTACCGCCTGATCAACAGCTACCACTGCTCCCGCCTCAACACGAACACCGGCCGCCTGACCCCCGCCATGTTCGAGGATGTGTTCAAAAGGGCACGGCAGGCCCTGGCCGTCACGAACTGACAGCAGAGCCGGGAACACGAATCAGGCCTTCTCCGTTGATGTCCCGCTGAGGGAGCAACGGATATGACCAGCAAACAGAGAACCTTCACCCGCAAGGAAAAGCGCGTCGCCCTGACCGCGCTCGCCGTCGCCGTCGTGGTGGTCGCGGCCATCACCCTGCTGAACCCCAAGCCCTATCTGGGGACCTATGAGACCGGTCGTGGTTTCGACGCCCCGGCGGGGGTGATGGACGCCCGGCCCATCGGCGCCGCCTGATCCGGAGCATGATCGTTTCGGACGGAACCGCGCAGCGGTCCCGGCTGAAGCGTGAATCATGCTCTCGCTTTAATCTGGAGCCTGATTCACGGCATCAGCGGAATCGCGAAGCGATTCCACTTCAACCGATCAGGCTCCGATCAGCCCTTGTCGCGCATCAGGCGGGCCTTGTCCCGCTGCCAGTCGCGCTCGGCCACCGCCTCGCGCTTGTCGTGAATCTTCTTGCCCTTGGCCAGGGCGATCTCCAGCTTGGCCATGCCCTTTTCATTCAGATACAGCCGCACCGGAATGATGGTGCGGCCTTCGCGCTGGACCGCGCCGATCAGCTTGTCGATCTGCTTCCTGTGCAACAGCAGCTTCCGGTGACGCCGCGGCTCGTGATTGAAGCGGTTGGCCTGTTTGTAGGGCGGGATGTCGGCGTTCACCAGGACGATCTCGCGCCCCTCAACCGCCGCATAGGACTCCGCGATGTTGGCCCGGCCGTCGCGCAGCGCCTTGATCTCGGTCCCGAGCAAGGCGATGCCCGCCTCCATGTGGTCCTCGAGGAAATAGTCGAAGCGCGCGCGCCGGTTCTCGGCGATGGTCTTGGTGGGGCTCTCGGCCATCAGATCAGGCCCGCCGTGCGCATGGCCTCGTCGATGGCCGGCTTGACCGCCTCGTTGCAGGGCGTCAGCGGCAGACGCAGTTCCTCACCGCACAGGCCCAGCCGCGCCAGGGCGTACTTGGACGGCGCCGGCGACGCATCCAGGAACAGGGCCCGGTGCAGGGCGATCAGACGATCCTGCCACAGGCGCGCGCTTTCCAGGTCGCCGCTCATGACCGCGTCATACAGGGCCACCATGCCCTCGGGCGCCACGTTCGACGTCACCGAGATCACCCCGTGACCGCCGTGGGCCATGTAGCCGAGCCAGCTGGGGTCATCCCCGGAGATCAGGGCGAAGCCGTCCATGGCCGGGGCCGCGCGCATGCGGCTGATGCGGGCCATGTCGCCGGTGGCGTCCTTGATCCCGACGATGTTGGGATGACCCGCCAGCCGCTCCACCGTCTCATTGGCCAGGTCCACGCCCGTGCGTCCGGGCACGTTGTACAGCAGCACCGGCAACTGCACCGCCTCGGCCACGGCGTGGAAGTGCTGGAACAGGCCCTCCTGGCTGGGCCGGTTGTAATAGGGCGTGACGATCAGGGCGCCGTCCGCGCCGACGGCCTTGGCGCGCCGGGCCAGATCGATGGCCTTGTCAGTGGCCGAGGCCCCGGCCCCGGCGATGACGCGCACGCGCCCGGCGGCCACGTTCACGCACAGTTCAACCACCCTGTGGTGTTCTTCGGGATGGAGAGTCGCGCTCTCGCCCGTCGTGCCCATGGGCACCAGACCATGCACGCCGGCGGCGATCTGACGCTCCACCAGGGCGTTGAAGGCGGCTTCGTCCACCTTTCCGTCACGAAGAGGTGTGATCAGGGCGGTGATGACGCCCTTGAACAGGGGAGCAGTCATGTCGGATAGCAGTCCAGGCGTGAGAATGAGGCGGCAAGCGCCTTGATGGACAACGGGAATAGGTCGCCATGGCGGCGGCCGCAACACTGATGATGGGACCGGGACTTATCATGTTCGCACAGCTGATCGCAGCCTTGATCGCCTCCAGCCTGGCGCAGCCGGTGCCCTATGAGCAGGTGGCGGGCCAGGCCGCGGTCACGCGGACCTATCAGGGACCCTCCGCCATCAGCCCGGCGGACATGGCCCTGTTCCGCGAGGGACTGGCCGCCGCCCGGGCCCGGGATGTGGTCCGCGCCCAGGACGCCGCCGCCCGCATCGGCGACCCGGTGGCGCGCAAGCTGGTGGAATGGGCCCTGATCGACACGGCGGGCGACCAGCTCAGCTATGCGACCCTGGCCGCCGCCAACACCGCCATGGCCGACTGGCCCCGGCACGACACCCGCCGCGCCCACGCCGAAGTGGCGCTGGAGCGCGCGGCCATGCCCGCCGACGTGGTTCTGTCCTTCTTCGGCGAGACCCGGCCGACCACCGCCCAGGGCGCCCTGGCGCTGGCCGGGGCGCTGGAGCAGACCGGCCGCGCCGAGCAAGCCCGCACCCTGATCCGCACCTGGTGGCGCGACCAGTCGTTCGAGGCCCCCGAGCAACAGCGCATGCTCGACAGGTTCGGCCGTTTCCTGACCCAGGACGACCACGACACGCGCCTGTCCATGCTGCTGCTTGGGCCGCACGGTCCGGCCACCAACCAGATGGTCGGCCTGGCCTCGCTTGAGCGTCGGGCGACCGCCAATGCGCACATGGCCCTGCGCGGCGCCTATGCCCCCGACACCATCGTCGCGGGGCTGAGCATTCAACAGGCGACCGATCCGGGCGTGGTGCTGGAGCGGGTGCGCATCCTGCGGTCGCAGAATCGCCAGTCCGAAGCCTACGCCCTGCTGCAGTACCTGCCGCCGGCGCCGACCCATTCGGGCGGTCAGTCCACCCTGTGGAGCGAGCGCCGCAATTATTTCCTCGACGCGCTGCAGATGCGCAACTGGCAGGCGGCCTATCACGCCATGAACGGCCACGGCTTCCAGAGCGGCGAACGCGCCGTGGACGCCGAGTTCTTCGCCGGCTGGGTCGCCCTGACCAAGCTGAACGATCCGGCCACGGCGGCGCGCCATTTCGAGGCCCTGCGCCAGATGTCCTCCACCCCCATCACCCAGGGCCGGGCCCTGTACTGGCTGGGCCGCGCCGCCGAGGCGGCGGGCGACACGCAAGGCGCCCAGGGCTGGTACGCCCAGGGCGCGCAGCACATCCAGAGCTTCTACGGCCAGCTGGCCGCCGAAAAGGCGGGCCAGACCACCATCACCCTGCCCGGCGATCCGCAGCCCGGCGACGCCGACCGCGCACGGTTCGAGGCGCTGGAGCTGGTGCGCGCGGCGCGCATCGTGGCCGAGGCGAACGAGATCGGCCTTTACAACACCTTCGTCTATCACGCCGATGACGTGGTCGAGGGCCCCATGGAGCTGGCCCAGCTGATCGACATGTCGCGCGGTTATGGCGAGTGGTTCACCTCCATGATGATCGGCCGCGCCGCCAGCCAGCGCGGCTATCTGATGCCCGAGCGCCAGTATCCGATCCAGATCCCCACCGCCGTGCGGGGCGCCGCGCCCATCGAGTTCACCCTGGGCATCACCCGCCAGGAAAGCAGCTTCACCCCCCGCATCGAGTCCCACGCCGGCGCGCGCGGCATGATGCAGTTCCTGCCCTCCACCGCCTCGGGCGTGGCCCGACGCATGGGCTTGCCCTACAGCCCCGAGCGCCTGTGGGAGGCCGACTACAACATGCAGCTGGGCAGCTATCACCTGCAGGAGCTGGCCGACCGCTTCGGCGGGTCGTGGCTGCTGGCCGCCATCGGCTACAACGCCGGGCCGGGGCGCCCCGACCAGTGGGTGGCCCGCTGCGGCGACCCGCGCGGCGCCATGACCTCGCCGCCGGACTTCATCGAGTGCACCCCCTTCACCGAGACGCGGAACTACATGATGCGGGTGATGGAGAACGTGCAGATCTACCGCGCCCGCCTGAACGGCGGCACGGGCGAGCTGCGCCTCTCCGAGGACCTGGCCCGCGGGACCGGCTATCGCTCCGGTCCGCAGCCCTATCAGCCGCAGTAGAACAGCCCGGGACGACCGGCCGCACGCGCCTGACCGCCAATCCTCCCCCATCGGGGGAGGGGGACCATGCGAAGCATGGTGGAGGGGGCCGGCCTGCAGTCTGGATGTTCGACCGCCGCCCACCCGCCCGTCGATCCAGCCCACCTC
>NZ_JADWOW010000054.1:0-266 GCF_015767455.1 Brevundimonas sp. BAL450 | reverse complement strand
GGCGATCTGCACCGGCACGGCCATGCGCGTGACCAGATTGGACAGGGTCTGGAGCGCAGTCGGATCGATGGGCGGCGGCCCATCAGGACCCGCCCCTTCAATCACCTGAGCCCGCGCAAGGGCAGGCCCTGGCGCCAGGGCCTGCCCTTGCGCGGGCTCAGGTGATTGAAGGGGCGGGTCCTGATGGGCCGCCGCCCATCGATCCGACTGCGCTCCAGACCCTGTCCAATCTGGTCACGCGCATGGCCGTGCCGGTGCAGATCGCC
>NZ_JADWOW010000053.1:0-262 GCF_015767455.1 Brevundimonas sp. BAL450 | reverse complement strand
GGCGCCGCGCCGCCGGAAAAAGTCAGGGCCCCGCCATAGCGGGCGTCGCCCACCAGGGGCCGCCCGATGTGCGCCATGTGCACACGCAGCTGATGCATGCGCCCGGTCATGGGCTCCAGCTCGATCAGGGCGCCCTGATCGAGCTGGAGCCCATGACCGGGCGCATGCATCAGCTGCGTGTGCACATGGCGCACATCGGGCGGCCCCTGGTGGGCGACGCCCGCTATGGCGGGGCCCTGACTTTTTCCGGCGGCGCGGCGCC